>DNXT01000491.1:0-300 GCA_003505795.1 Lysobacteraceae bacterium
CCTGTCGTCCAGCGCCAACGACCTGGCGCGGTGGCTGCAGGTGCAGCTGGCGCACGGCGCGCTGCCCGGGGCCGACGGCCGGCGCCTGTACAGCGAGGCGGCGGCGCGCGAGCTGTGGACGCCGCAGGTGCTGGTGCCGATCCAGCCGTTGCCGGCGCCGATCGCCGACATCACCCCGCAGTTCTCCGCCTACGCGCTCGGCTGGAACGTGCAGGACTATCGCGGGATCAAGGTGGTGCAGCATGGCGGGGCGGTGTTCGGCGTGCTGACCTTCCTGGTGCTGGTGCCCGAGCGCGACCT
>DNXT01000491.1:554-4271 GCA_003505795.1 Lysobacteraceae bacterium
TGGTGCCCGAGCGCGACCTCGCGATGTCGCTGCAGATCAATTCCGAGGACGTGACGGTGCTGCGCGGGCTGATGTACGAAGTGCTCGACCACTACCTCGGCTTCCCGCCGCGCGACTGGGTGGCGGCATTCGACGCATGGAACCGGCAGCGCCTGGCGCAGGGCGTGGCCGCGCTCGATGCCGCCGGCAAGCAGGCGCGCAAGGCCTCGCGTGCCTCGCTGCCCGCGGCCGGCTATGCCGGCGCGTACGCCGACGCGTGGTACGGACCGATCGCGATCGACGCACGCGACGGCAGGCTGCGCATCGATTTCCGCCAGAGCCCCAACATGGCGGGCACGTTGACCCACTGGCAGTACGACACCTTCCGCGTCGACTGGGACGACGCCTCGATCGAGCCGGCGTTCGCCAGCTTCGCGCTGGACGCGGAGGGCAAGGTGGAGCGGATCACGATGAAGGCGGTCTCGCCGCTGGCCGACTTCAGCTACGACTACCAGGACCTGCTGTTCGAGCCGGTGGCGGTGGACTAGCCGGGCGCTTGCGCTTCGGGAGTGGCCAGCGGGGCGTTGCCGCGAACGGCGCCCCTCACCCCTGCCCCTCTCCCGCAAGCGGGAGAGGGGGGCTCGCGTGCGATCTGCAAAGGGACTGGCGCGCGATCCGTAGGCGCCGCCTTCTGCCGCTGGCGGGAGAAGGTGCCCGCAGGGCGGATGAGGGTGGCTTTTCCGCGAACGGCGCCCGCACCCTCTGCTTCGTTCCCACAGGCGGGTGCCCGGGAAATCCATGCCCCGCCTACGCCCGCTTGAGGCTGCGCCGGCGCCGGCGCCGGCGCCGGTAGCCGGAGGCGATCCGTCCCGGCAGCCGCAGCAGGACCACGTACAGGACGGCGGCCAGCAGGGTCGCGTCCAGGGTGGGCACGGTGGTCAGGGTGAGGCCGCGGGCCGAGGCGGCCAGGGCGATCGCGACCGATCCCAGCCAGGTGCCGATCGCGGTCCAGCGCACGTTCGGCATGGCGCGCAGGGTATCGGCGGCGTCGGCGTGGCGGAACACGGTGAAGCCGTCGATCACGTAGATCGCGGCGATCGGCGGGACGATCAGGCCGAGGAACAGCAGGAACGGGATGAAGGCGTGGATGATGCCCATCAGCGCGAACACCGCGCCGATCGCGCCGCCGACGACGATGAAGACCCATGGCCGCACCGACGGGAACGTCGCCGACAGCGACAGGCTGGCCGAATAGAGATTGGATGCGTTGATCGTCCAGCTCGACAGCACCAGCATGGCCAGCGCGGGCACGCCGAAGCCGAAGCCGACGATCAGCCGCATGATGTCGGTCTCGTGGGTGGCCAGCGCCGGCAGCGCGGCGGCGACCATCAGCAGCGGCGCAGCGATCGGGAACGACAGCGCCATCGCCAGCACCGCGCCGCGCGGCGAGCGGATGTAGCGCGACAGGTCGGGCATCGCCGCCACGGTCAGCATGTTGCCGCCGATCAGCGCCGACAGCGCGATGCCGAAGCCCATCGGCACCGGCGCCTGCGCGCTGGGGCGCAGCACGATGCCGTGCCGGTGCACCGCCACCACGCACACCGCGACCAGGATCGCGCCGAGCAGCGGCACCGCCACCAGCGCCAGCCGCTCCAGGGTGCGGAAGCCGAAGATCGTGGAGACGGTCATCAGCACGCTGCCGGCGATCACCATGCCGGAGAACGGCAGCTGCACGCCGTACAGTTGCTCGGCGGCGGCGGCCATCGCGCTGCCGAAGAAGGACACGTTGACCCCGAACCAGCCGTAGTGCACGGCGGCGATCACCAGGTTGACCAGCGCCGCGCCGTAGCGGCCGAACGAGCGCTGCACCAGCAGGTAGGTGGTCAGGCGCGCGCGCACGCTGACTACCGAGGTCAGGCAGCCGCCGATGCACAGGATCGCGCCGGCCAGCAGCGCGGCCAGCACGGCGTGGAAGAAGCCCAGCGCCAGGCCGGTCTGCGCGCCGTTGAGGAAGGCCGGCGCGGAGATCGAGAAGCTGGCCACGATCAGCGCGACGCGCCAGCCCGGGACCGACAGGTGGGCGGGCAGCGGCGCGTTGGCGTACTGCGAGGTGGCCGGCGCCGGCATCAGCGGCGCTCCCAGTCGTTCAGCGCCTCGACCGGGCGGTAGCCCTCGGCGAAGCCGAACGCCTGCGGCCCGACCAGGGCCAGTGCGCGCGCCTCGCGCAGCATCGGCGGCGCGGCGGCGCCGACCACCTTGACCCGCTGTCCGTACTTCAATCGTTCGGTGGTGATGCTGTCGGCGGTCTCGCGGTCCATGACGGTGATGATATCCGGCACCATCGCGCAGACCTGGCCGTCGCGGCGGGCGAGCAGGTTCTCGTTCTGGAATTCCAGGACCAGCTCGCCGGCGCCGTCGCCGAAGCCCTCGATCCGCACCCGGCCGACCGAGAAGCCGTCGCGGGTCTCGCGCTCGAGGTCGACGATCTTGCCGTCGAACAGCACGCCGGCATGCGCGTACAGCCCGGTGCGGCGCAGCGCGGCGAACAGCGCCGCGAACGGATCCTCGCCGGCCTGGCGGGCGAGGCGGATCGCCGCGCCGATGGCGATCGCGCTGGAGACGCTGCCGCCGATCGCATGCTCGCGCGCCTGGCGGCCGCTCAACGGGTATTCGACCATGTGCGCGATGCCGCCCATCGCCACCGAGATCGCGCGGGCGATGCGCTCGTGGGCGAGGTTGTCGCGGCTGCGCAGCACCGCCATCGAGCCGCCGGCGTCGGTCAACACCGACGGGCAGGACGACAGCCCGCGGATGTTGAAGATCGCCATCTGCGACTCGGGGAAGGCGCGGCCCATGCCGTCGGCGTCGACCACCGGCACGCCGAGCTGGGCGGCGGCGACCAGCGGCGCCAGGCCGTTGCCGCCGCCGATCTCCACCGGCAGCACCGCGTCGATCCGGCGCTCCATGATCCTCTCCAGCTCGCGCAGGCCGGCGATGGTCTCCTGGCCGTTGGGCAGCTTCTCCACCGATACCGTGGGCGCGCCGATCCAGCCGCACGGCGCGACCAGCGCGTCGTCGGCCAGCGCGTCCAGCGCGATCACCCGGATCGGGCCGTGGCGCGCCAGTTCCGCCTCGCCCAGCAGCCGGCCGTAGTAGGGATCGCCGCCGCCGCCGGAACCGAGGAAGGCGGCGCCGCTGGCGAGGTCGGACAGGTTGCTGTGGTCAATGCGCATGGTCGATCCGGGCGGTGGCGGGATGGCGGGTCTCGGCGGCGAGGTCGCCGACCGCCTTGACCCGCACCTGGGCGGCGCGCCCGGGCAGGTAGCTCAGGAACACTTCCTCCACGTCCACCACCTCCACGCCGCGCGCATCGCCGCCGGCGGCGACGACCCGGCGGCAGGCCTCGGCGCGCAACTGCTCCAGCGCCAGCGGCCGCGCGGTTGCGGCGTAGTCGACGATCCGTTCGACCTGCGCGCCGACCTGGGCGATCGCCGCGCCGACTGCGTTGGCCACCGCTGCGTGTTCCGGGCGCACGATCCGCGCCGCGCCCTTGAGGCTGTCCGGGATCAGGAAGCTGCCGCCGCCCACCGCCAGGATCGTGGCGTCGCCGCGGGCGGTCTTCATGCGGTCGATGCCGTCCTCCAGCAGCTCGCGGAAGCGCGCCAGGATCGCGGTCAGCGTCGCCGGGCCGAGCGTCGGCAGCCGCGCCGGGTCGCCGAAGCAGGCCCGGCCGGCGGC
>DNXT01000333.1:0-161 GCA_003505795.1 Lysobacteraceae bacterium
ACGCCGAGCGAGTTCATGGCGTTGATGGCGCGCGGCTTCCGCGTCTGCAAGCTGTTCCCGGCCAGCGCCGTCGGCGGCCTGGCGATGCTCAAGGGCCTAGCCGGCCCGCTCGCCGAGCTGAAGCTGTGCCCGACCGGCGGCATCGGCGAGTCCAATGCCGG
>DNXT01000333.1:427-732 GCA_003505795.1 Lysobacteraceae bacterium
GAATTCCTGGCCCAGCCGAACGTGGTCTGCATCGGCGGCTCGTGGATGGTGCCGGGCAACTGGGTCGGCGACGGCGACTGGACGAAGATTCGCGAGACCTCGGCCAAGGCCGCGGCGATCGTGCGCCAGGCCCGCGGCGGCTGATCCGCTGCGCGGGCGTTCCCCGAGCATTCCGGATCAGGCGGCGGCGGGTGTCGCCAGGCCGCTCCCGCGGCGGATGGGCGATCTGCAGGCATCGGCAACAGAACGCGCCAGGGCAGTTCCGCCGCCAATGCGGACAACTCCCTTCTCCCGCAAGCCGGAGA
>DNXT01000333.1:887-17923 GCA_003505795.1 Lysobacteraceae bacterium
GGGCAACGTCCACGCAAGCGCCCGCATCCGGCGCTACGCACCACCTTCTCCCGCAAGCCGGAGAAGGTGGCCCGAAGGACCGGATGAGGGCTAGCGCCCGCCGGCCCCGTCCGGCTCCGGCGCGAACTGCAGCCGCGTCCATACGCCGTAATGGTCCGACGCCCAGCGCCCGTGGCCGTCGGGCAGCTCGAAGATGATCCGCGCTTCCCGCGCCAGCAGGCGCTGCTGCTGGAAGAACACGTGGTCGATCCGCACCGGCTTGCGGTACATCTCCATGTTCAAGGTGCTTATCCGCGTGTCGCGG
Organism: Lysobacteraceae bacterium; assembly: GCA_003505795.1. Lineage (GTDB taxonomy): Bacteria > Pseudomonadota > Gammaproteobacteria > Xanthomonadales > Xanthomonadaceae > UBA8801. The sequence goes on from DNXT01000333.1 coordinate 1,192, forward strand.
TGCACGCTGCCGTAGCTGTCGCCGTAGCCGCGCTGCAGCGCCTCCAGCTCGATGGCGTTGGCGGCGCTGTTGAAGTCGCCTGCGATCACCACTGGCTGCCGGCCGGCAGTGGCCTCGATGAAATCCAGCAGGTCGTCGACCTGGCGGCGGCGCGTACGGCTGCCGTGGGCATCGGCACGCTCGTTCAGATGGGTGACGTAGACGTTCACCGGCTGGCCGTCGACGTCGACGCGCAGCAATGCCGCGATCCGGTAGTCGTCCAGCGGCTGCAGCAGGCGCTGCTGCCGCGCCAGCACCGGGCGCCGGGTCAGCAGCGCATTGCCGTAGCGCTTGGGTGCGCCGAGCGGGTCGACCGAGGCGAACTCGTAGTCGTAGCCGAGCTGGGCGGCGATCCAGGCGGCCTGGTTGGGCAGGTTCTCGCGCTGGATCACCTCCTGCAGCGCGATCACGTCCGGCGCCAGCCGCTTCAGTTCCTGCACGATGTAGCGGGCGCGCCCGGGCCAGTCGTCGCGGTCGTGATGCAGGTTCAAGGTCACCAGCGTCATCTCGCGGTCCGGCACGGCATCGGCGGCCCGCGCACCGTCGGCGAACGCCCCACCGCAGCACAGTGCCGCCAGCAGCGGCCATGCCAGGCTCCTGCCGCCGCCCATCACTGCGGCTTCCGTTCCGCCCGCCGCACCGATGCCGGCACTTCGATCTGCACGTTTGCAGGCAGCTGGTGGATGCGCAGTTCGCGGTTCTGCCACTCGGCCGGCTCGCCGTTGACCATGGCCTTGCCCGGCTCGCCCGGGTAGGGCCAGGGCAGCACCACGCCACCGGCCGGCAGCACCAGCCCGCTGCGCAGCTGCAGCTCCAGCTGCCTTTCGCTGCGCTTGATCGAATAACCGAGCCGTCCCTGCGGCGTGCGCAGGTCGGCGATCGACACGCCCTGCCCTTCGAACCAGCGTACCGGCAGGCCGGCGGCGATCACCACGCTGTCGTCGACTTCGCGGCCGTAGGCGAACATGTCCAGCACCGAGCGCACGAAGTCCGAGGCCACCCACGCGTGCGGCAGGTCGCCGACGAAGAACGGCTTGCGCGGCGTATGCGACACCACCTCGGCCCACTGGTTCCAGGCCTGCGGCGTGCGATCCTTGAAGAAGAACTCGAGCGCGTCCCAGGCCCGCTCGCGCCAGCCCAGGCGCACGAACGCGGCGACGTTGCGCCATTCGTACGGCGTGTAGTCCTTCCATTCCTGCTTGCCGTCGCGACGGTCGGCGAGCAGGCGCCAGTAGCGTTCGAACGTGTTGGAGAGCAGGTCCTGCGGCAGCCGCCCCTGCTCGCCGCCCGGCGCCAGCGCGATCGTGGTCGAGGTCGCGTCGGAGTCGCCCAGCTCGGCCGAGCCCGGCAGGAAGTCGATCCGGTGCTCGCGCACCGCCGCGGCCAGCGAGGCGCCGAGATCGCCATGGAACTCGTCGCGCGAAGCGGTGAACTGCGGGATCTCCTCGGACTTCTCCAGCGCGGTGGCGATGTCGACCGCGTCCTTGTAGCCGCGCAGCGCCCAGAAGTTGTCCCAGTACGAATGCACCGGCTTGGCGGAATAGCCCTCGTGGCTGATCGACACCGGCATCATTCCGTAGAAGGCCGGATTGCGCATGAAGTTGGGTTCGTTGCGTTCGCTCTGGCGCAGCTGCTCCATGTAGCCGTAGGCGCCGCTCACCCGCGGCCACATCCGCTCCAGGAACGCGCGGTCGCCGGTGTAGCGGTAGTACTCGGCGATGCCGTAGATCAGCTCGCCGTGGCTGTCGTTCTCCGGCACCGGATCGCTGCCGCGGTCGTCCACGCAGCACGGCACCATGCCGTTGGCGAACTGGTACGGCGCGAACCACTCCATGTACTCGCGCGCCACGTCCTCGCGCCCGAGCCGCAGCAGGCCCTCGGAGATCATCACGCCGTCGCGGATCCAGCTGCGCGAATACGAGCGCGTGCCGGGCTGCAGGCGCGGCCCGATCCGCGAGATCAGCATGTGCGCGAGCGCGGTGCGCAGGGTGTCGACCACCGGCTTGCCTTCCGCCGGCACGTCGATGCGCACGCGGTCGAGCTTGTCGCGCCAGGACTGCGCCACCTGCCGCTGCGCCTCGTCCGCATCGAATCCGGCCGGCAGGCGGGCCGCGCCGGTCTGCGGAACCACCAGCGCGATCTCGCGGGTCTCGCCCGGCGCCAGCATCCAGCGGTACAGCATCGCCCCCGACGCCAGGCCGGTGGCGTCCTTGACCTGGCTGGTGGTGGGCAGCTGCCGGTCGAGCAGATGGGTCACCTCCATGCCGCTGTCGAAGGCGGAGGCGAACGTGGCGTCCGGCGCCTGCGTGGCGAACAGCCGCGGCTTGCCGTTGACGCTGACCTGCGCCCCGGCGATGCCGAGCTGCTCGATCCGGCTGACGCCGCCCTGGGTATTGAGGAACTGCGCCGGCGGGTTGACCTGGAACGGGCGCACCGCCAGCGCCAGGGTCAGGTTGCGCGGCGACGTGTCGACGTTGCGAAGCTGGTAGCGCGCCACCAGTTGCGCATCCTCCGGGGTGCCCTGCACGAACGCGGTGACCCGCAGGTTGATCTGGTCGTGATGCCACTCCACGCTCGGGATCGGCAGGTAGTCGTCCTGCAGGCTCTGCTCGCTGCTGACGCTGGCCCAGTCCAGGCGCTTGCCGTCCACCACCACGAACGGCTCGATGCTGAAACCGGCCTTGGCCACCTCGACCGCGCCGTCCTCGCCGATCAGCCCCTGCTCGGTGCCGCCGTCCAGGCCGAGGATCGTCCAGTACGGCTGCTCGCCGGAGAAACCGCGGGGAAAATCGCCGCGCGGGAAATTCTGCGCGAGCGACTCGACGAAGTCGTTCGGGGTGGCCGCGAACGCCAGCGGCTGCACCGCGATCTCCTTGATGCCGTAGCGGAAGTTGGGGCCATCCTCGAGGTCGAAGCGCAGGTAGCGCGCCTCGCTCTCCGGCAATGCCAGCCAGTCGGTGCCGCCGGCGCCGGCGACCACCTTGCGCAGCTCCTTCCAGCTGCGCCCGTCGACGGAGGAGCGCACCGTGTAGGCAGAAGCCTGCAGCCCCGGCACCCAGTTGACCACCGCGCCGCCGAACTCGCGCACCTTGCCCAGGTCCAGGGTGACCGTCTGCTGCTTGACGTTGCCGCTCAGCCAGAAGGTGTCCGGCTTGCCGTCGGCCAGGCGCTGTTCCAGCGCCGGCGCGGTATCGGTGATCACCTGCGGCTCGTACGGCGAGGTGTCCTCCGGCGGCAGCGCGGCCAGCGTCAGCCGGTCGAAGCAGACCGTGCCCTTGCCGCCGACCTTGTTGTAGATGGTGAACTCCACGTCGGCGCTGCTGCGCAGTTCCTTGTCCGGGCTCGGCCCCCACGCCTTGTCGATATGGCGCTTGCGGTAGGTCAGCGTGGTCCAGTTCTTGGGGAACGCGAAGCCGGGCCGGTTCACCCACCAGACGTTGTCGCCGCTGGCGTCGATCAGCTTGAACTGCAGGTCGTTGGACGGCGACTCTCCGCGGATGTTGAAGGCGAGCTGGTAGTTCTGCGGATACTGGACCGGCAGCGCACGGCGGATCCCGACGTAGCCGGACACGCCGTTGAAGTCGTAGTCCAGGCACAGCGCCTTGCCGCCGCCGGGCGTGGCCACCGGGCGCAACGAGCCGCTGACCTGGTTGGACACCACCAGGCGCCAGGCCGAGACGTCGTCGAAGCCGTCCAGCACGCGCGGTTCCGCCGCGGACGCCTGCACCGCCGCCGCTGCCAGCAGGCCGCCCAGCATCCACTTCCCGAAGCCATGTCTCATTGCCGCACCCTTGTTCCGTTCATTCCGCGCCGTCGTCCCGGGCTTCCCATCATCGCGCGGCCGCACTGGCCAGCCGCGCCGGCTCCGCAACGTCCGGTCCGCTCGTGCTTGCCCGGGCGTTCGCGAACGCGCGAGGCAGCCCCCCCGCGATCGCGCCTGCTCACCCCTTGACGCTGCCCAGCAGCAGGCCCTGAATGTAATAGCGCTGCAGCGCCAGGAACAGCAGCAGCACCGGGATGACCGTCACAACTGCGCCGGCCATCATCATTTCCACGTCCTGGATGTGTTCGCGCGACAGCGTGGCCAGGGCGACCGGCAAGGTGTAGTGCTCCTGGTCGGTCAGCACGATCAGCGGCCACATGAAATCGTTCCACGCCGCCATGAAGGTGAAGATGGTCAGCGTCACCAGCACCGGCTTGAGCATCGGCAGCACGATCTGGAAGAAGATCCGCAGCTCGCCGGCGCCGTCGATGCGCGCCGCCTCGAGCAGCTCGTCGGGGATGCTGCGCGCGTACTGGCGCACCAGGAAGATGCCGAACACCGTCGCCAGCGCCGGCACGATCACCCCGCCGAAGCTGTTGACCAGGTGCAGCTGCTTCATCAGCAGGAACAGCGGCAGCATCGCCACCTGCGCCGGGATCACCAGCGCCGCCAGCAGCACCTGGAAGATCCGCTCGCGGCCGACGAAGCGCAGCTTGGCGAAGGCGTAGCCGGCCATGGTGTTGACCAGCAGCGAGCCGAGCGTGATCGCCAGCGACACCAGCAGGCTGTTGGCGAAGTTGCGGCCCATGCCGGTCCGCGCGAACAGCTCGCGGTAGCTGTCCAGCGTGGCGTGCGAAGGCAGCAGCGGCGGCGGGAAGTGGCTGGCCTCGCCGCGCGGCATGAACGACACCGACAGCATCCACAGCAGCGGCGCCAGGCTGATCAGGGCCAGCAGCAGCAGCCCGCCGTTGACCATCACGCCGTTCCAGCGCGACTGCCCGACCTCGCGGCTCATGAAGAAAGAGTCCGCGCACGTGGATGTGCGCCGCCGTTGCGAGGGACTCGCAAAAAACGACCCGCGCACGAGCATGTGCGCTGCTCTTGTGAGGGACTCACAGCATCTCCTTCCTGCGGCCGATCCGCAGCATCAGCGTCGTCGCCGCCAGGATGATCAGGAACAGCAGGAACGCCACCGCCGACGCGCGGCCGAGGTTCCACCACTTGAAGCCTTCCTCGAACATGAAGTACAGCACGCTGACCGTGCTCTGCAGCGGGTCGCCGCGGGTCATCACGTAGGGCTCGGCGAACAGCTGGAAGTAGCCGGACACGGTGATCACGCTGACCACCAGCAGCACCGGCCCCAGCATCGGCAGGGTGATGTGCAGGAACTGCTTCCACTTGTTGGCGCCGTCGATGCGCGCCGCCTCGTACAGGTCCTGCGGGATGCCCTGCAGGCCGGCCAGGAAGATCACCATGTTGTAGCCGAAGTTCTTCCACACCGCGAACAGCATGATCGTCGGCATCGCCCAGGCCGGATCGCCGAGCCAGTCCACCGGCGCGATGCCGACGTGGCCGAGCGCCCAGTTCACCAGGCCGTAGCTGGTGTGGAACAGGTAGCGCCAGATCACCGCCACCGCCACCAGCGTGGTCACCACCGGCGCGAACAGCGCGGTGCGGAACAGCGCCTTGAAGCGGGCCGTGCGCGCGTTGAGCAGGATCGCCGCGCCCAGCGACACCGCGATCGACAGCGGCACGCCGATCACCACGAAATAGGTGGTGTTCCACAGCGACTTCCAGAACATCGGCGTCTGCAGCAGGTCCAGGTAGTTGCCCAGGCCGACGAAACGCAGGTGGCGGGCATCGGCCAGCGCGTACAGGTCGAAGTCGGTGATGCTCAGCGCCAGCGCCGCCATCACCGGCAGGCCGAAGAACACGCCGATCACGATCAGCGCCGGCCCGGCGAAGACCCAGCCGGCAAGCGAGCGGCGCTTCGTCATCGCGCGCCCTCCCCCGGCCGCGCCGGCCCGGCCGGATGCTCCTGCGCGTAGATCCAGCGGCGCTTGGCGAGGATCTCGTCGACCCGCCGGTCCAGGTCCTCGACCGCCTTGTCCTGGCTCTCGCCGCCACGCACCACGCGCTCGGTCACCAGCCGCATTTCCTGCACGATCCGCTCCCATTCCAGCACCTTGGGCGTCGGCTTGACCCGCTCCAGCTGCTCGTGGAACGCCCGCGCCAGCTCGTCGCCGGCCAGCGACGGATAGGCCCAGGTGCTGCGCCGCGGCGGCAGGTCGCCGATCAGCGCGTGGAAGCGCTGCTGGACCTGCGGCCGCGACAGGAACTCGATCAGCTTCCACGCCGCGGGCTTGCGCTCGGAGGAGCGGAAGATCACCAGGCTGCTGCCGCTGGCGATGCCGGCGCCGGGCCCGTCCGGGCCGGGCAGCGGCAGGGTGCCCCACTGGCCGCGCAGCGAGGCCGGCTCGCGCTTGCGGAACTCGCGGATGTTCCAGGGGCCCGACACGTAGTAGGCGTAGAAGCCGTTGAAGAATTCGTCCCAGACGTTGGAGATCTGGGTTTCGGACATCTTCGGCGCCCAGCCCTGCGCGAAGGTGTTGGCGTAGAAGCCCAGCGCCCTGCGGAAGCCCGGGCTGCGGAAGTTGCCGTAGTTGTCGTGGTCGCGCAGCAGCGGATCGTCGAACTGAAGGCCCAGCGACAGCTGCTGCTCGAACTCGTTGAGCGGCATCAGGATCGCGTATCGGTCCGGGCCCACCAGCTTCTTGACCGCGGCCATCGAGGCCTCCCACTCGGCCCAGTCGGTCGGCGGCGTGGCGACCCCGGCCTGGCGCAGCAGGTCCTTGCGGTAGAACAGCAGGCGCGTGTCCACGTACCACGGAATGCCGACCACCCCGCCGTCGATGACGTTGGTGGCCCAGATGCCCGGGAAGTAATCCTCGGGATCGATGCCGCTGGACGCGGCCAGGTACGGCTGCAACGGCTCCAGCGTATCCAGCGCGGCGAACTCCGGGATCCAGGTGTTGCCGAGCTGGCACACGTCCGGCAGGCCGTCCGCGGCGAACGCGGTCAGCAGCTTCTCGTGGGCGGCGGTGAACGGGATGTTCTGCACGTCGACGCGGATGCCCGGGTTCTCCTTCTCGAAATCCTCGATCAGCTCGGTCACCACCTCCGCCTCGCGGCCCATCGCCCAGAAGCGGATCGTCTGCTCCTGCGGCGGCGCGCTGCATCCCGAGGCGACGGCGGCCAGCACCAGCGCGACGACGGCTGTCCGGAATCTACCCACGCGTCACTCTGGCTTCTGCTGGCGCTGGGCCGGATTCTGCTGCGCCTCGGCGGCGGCGGCCCGCGATTCGGCGATGCCGATCGCGCGCGCGGCGGCGGCCTGCTCGTCCTTGCTCGGCTGCGGCGGCACCTCGCCTTCCGGCGTCAGCCAGCCGCCGGTGAAGCCGGCGCGCTCCAGCCCGGCCCGGATGTACTTGTTCTTCTTCATCACGTTCCAGACGAACTCGTTGCGGTAGTTGGCGATGCCCACCAGGATCGGGCCCTGGTCGATGCCGATGTAGTCGCTCGACACCCAGCCGCGGTCGGGCACCAGGCGCCCGGTCTTGAGCGGGATGTCGTAGTCGAAGCTGGGGTTGAACGAGTCCAGGAAGCCGTAGCTGGAATACAGGAAGTCGCCGTAGCGCTTGTGCATTTCCACGGTCGCCGGGATCACCACCTCCGGCGCGTACGGCAGCGAGGAGATCGCCGCGGTGGGCGCGATGGTACCGTCGTCGAAGTTCTCGCGCAGCCCGGCCCCGCGCGAAGAATAGTGGCGGAACTGGCGCTGCTCGCCGCGGTACTCCTGGCTGGTGTTCTGCGGGCCGTCGCTGGCGGTCAGCCCCCAGACGTTCTCGCCGTAGTCCTTCCACTTCATCGGGTTGTCGACCGCGTAGTCGCGCTGGGCCAGCGCGGCGCGCCGGGTGTTGAGGAAATAGTCGATGCCGCGCTCGCGCATGTACTGGTCCTGGATGTCGCGGAAATCGATCCAGGCATGGCTGTACTGGTGGCCGAACAGCGGGCCGAAGGACAGGTATTCCTGCCCCTGGTAGACGCCCCAGTCGTTGTTGTAGGTCCGGGTCCATACCGTCCACGCGTCCGGATCGACCGCGTGCGTGGGCGAACCGAGCGCCAGCACGTACAGCATCATCGCCTCGTTGTAGCCCATCCAGTCGTGGTCGATGAAGCCGCTCTCGGGGAACCAGCCCATCGACACCAGCGGCTTGCGCTGCTGCAGCCACTGCCAGTCGACCCGGCGGTACAGGGTGTCGGCGATCTGGCGGATCTCCTTCTCGCGGGCGTCGTCGCCATCGTAGTAGGACTGCGCGAACAGCACCCCCATCATCAACAGCGCGGTGTCGACGCTGGAGAGTTCCACCCAGCTGTCGTAGCGCTGACCCTGCTGCATGTCCAGGAAGTGGTAGTAGAACCCCTTGTAGCCGGCCTTGCCGGTGCGTTGCGGCCCGACCGGAGCGTCGCGGAAGAACTTCAGCGTCAGCAGGGTGCGGTCCACCGCCTGGTTGCGGCTGATCCAGCCGTTCTCGATGCCGATCGGGTACGCGGTCAGCGCGAATCCGACCGAGGCGATGCTGGCGAACGGACGCGACGGGAAACGGTCCGGGGTCAGGCCGTTGAGCTCGTTGGTGGTGTCCCAGAAGAACTGGAAGGTGCGCCGCTCGATGTCGGAGAACAGCGGCGGCAGTTCCGGCTTCACCGGCTTGGGCGGCAGTTCCGCCTCGATCATCGTCACCTTGACCGGCGGTTTCTCCACCTTTGGCTCCTCGGCCTTCTTGCAGGACGCCAGCACCAGCAGCCCGGCGAGGAGCGAGAACATCAGCCAGCGCTTGCGATTGCCCCACTCCATTCGTTTCCCACCCATGAAATCGATTACATCCGTGCCAGTAAATTAACGTATCGAACGCCGCGGGGCGACCGTTGCGGGCGAACCCGCAACGGTGGTTGCGGTTTTACCAGTTCAGCCCGAACGACAGCTTGAACGTGCGCATCGGCGAGGCCAGCACCCCGTTCGGCGTGCCGTAGGACGTATTCAGGTCGTCGTAGGTACCGGTCGCGGTGTTGTAGTCCGCGTAGTTGGTCCAGTTGAACAGGTTGAGGACGTCGGCACGGACGTTGAACTTGATGCCGGCGCCGGTGTCCCACTGCTTGTTCAGCGCCAGGCTGAACTCCTTGTAGCCCAGGGTGGAATCGGGCTTGTACTGGATGATGTAGCACTGGTCGTTGCCGGCCAGGCAGTTGGTGCCGTAGCGCGGGGTCTGCGAGGCCAGCGAGAGCTTGCCCGACAGGGTGACGTCGTACGGCAGGTCGTAGATGCCGGTCACCACCAGGCGGTTCTTCGGAATGCCGCCGGCCTCGCGCCAGCCGTACCCGGCCATCGATTCCTGGTCCAGCGCGTAGTGCTCGCCGTACTGGCGGTTCTCCTTGGCGTCGGAGAAGGTATAGGCCACGGTCAGGCCCCAGCCCGATTCCTTGTCGTACGGCTTGTCCAGCTTCAGCGCCAGCTGGTTGTTGCGCGTCTCCACGCCGTTGGTGCCGAGCACGATCGCGCTGTAGCCTTCCGGCGACTCGGTCGGCGCGCCGGAGGTGGTACCCGGCAGGAAGAACGAGCCATCGGCGCGGCGGTTGCCGCGCAGGAACACGAAGCCGTCCTTGCTCTCGATCCGGCTGAGGGTGACGTCGGTGTACCAGTCGTTGCCCCAGAAGTGCACCAGGTTGCGCATGCCGATGCTGAACTGGTCCGAGTACGGCACCTTGATGTTGTTGTCGATCAGGTAGACCTCGCGGCCGCCGCCACCGCTGCTGCCGGCGGCCAGCGTATCCAGCCCTTGCTGGGTCGCGTAGCTGTCGTCCCAGGCCACGCACGGATCGCCCAGGCAGTCCGGATTGTTCGCGCTGGTGAAGTAGTAGCTGTACGACTTGAAGCTGTTGTTGAGCTGCTCCAGCGCCAGGTAATCGAAGATGTTGCGATCGTACGCGCGGCCCGCGCCGCCGTAGACCACGTGCGCCTGGTCGCCGAACAGGTCGTAGGAGAAGCCCAGGCGCGGCTGCCAGGCGTCCTTGAACGCCTTGCGGTTGTTGCCGGTGCTGATGTAGTTGGAGATGTCGTAGTTGGCGTTGTCCAGGTTGCTCCAGTTCTGCAGCGCGCTGGCGACGTCGGCCGGGGTGACGAAGTCCAGGAACGACGGCGTCTCCTCGTAGTCGTAGCGCAGGCCCAGGTTCAGGGTCAGGTGCTCGTTGACCTCCCAGTCGTCCTGCAGGTAGATGCCGTACTGCTTGTTCTTGGAGATCACCGAGCCGCCGCTGCTGGTATCGCCCCAGCGAACCCGGTACGGCGTGTCGGTATCGGTGGTGATGCTGTAGTAGTACTGCGGGTTGGCCGGATTGATCTGGGTCGAGTCCAGCTCGATGTCCTTGTACTTGAAACCCATCTTCACGGTATGGCTGCCATGCCAGTCCATGCTGTCGAGGGTCAGGTCGTCCTGCAGCGCCCAGCCCTCCTGGCCCTTGTTCTGGAAGCTGCCGCCGGCGCCGGCGGTGAGCACGGTGGTCTCGTTGCCGGCCTGCGGCACGTACGACAGGACATAGCCGTTGCCGTTGGTGAGCGGATCCTGGTGCCAGTACGCGCTCTCGTAACTCAGGTTCAGGTCGTTGAGGAACGCCGCGCCGCTGTACTGCCAGCGCAGGTTCGCGCGCTTCTCTTCCTGGCCGTTGGTGCTGCCGTGGTCGTAGGTGGTGGTCCCGCCGATGTCGGACAGCTCGTCCTCCTTGCGGTACTTGCCGGTCAGCTCGAACAGGTGGTTGTCGCCGATCGTCCAGTCGATCTTGCCGAAGTACAGGTCTTCCTTGAACGGGGTGCTGTAGGTGGCGACCAGCGGCTGCAGCTCGGCCGGCAGCTGGTCGACGCGGTCGGCATAGATGCCGCCCGGGATCACCGTGTTGGGCGTGGTGTACTCCTTGGCCTCGTAGGCGACGAAGAAGTGGGCGCGATCCTTCAGGATCGGGCCGCTGAAGGTCGCGCCGTACTGGGTCTCGGAGAAGTCGTCGCGTTCGCCGGCCTTGCGTTCCAGCGGGCTTTCCGCACGCCAGCTGTCGTTGGTGGTGTCCCAGAAGAAGCTGCCGTGGAAGTCGTTGCCGCCGGACTTGGTCGAGGCGACGATCGCCGCGCTGCTGACCTGGTCGAACTCGGCCTTGTAGTTGGAGGTGATGACCTTGTACTCGCCGATCGCCGACTGCGGGAACGGATTGCCGCGGCTGGAATCCTGGCCAGACACGCCGCCGGTGAGCACGTAGTTCTTCTGGCTGATGCCGTCGATGTAGACGTTGGTGCCGTCGGCCGAGGTCGCGCCCGAACGCACGGTGGTGTTGCCCCTGGCATCGCGCCGGAACTGCACGCTGGGCACGCTGTCGGCCAGCTCGAGGAAGTTGCGCGTGGCCTGCGGCAGCTTCTCGATCTGCACGTTGGAGATGTAGGTCGCGTTCTCGGACGTGCGGGTCTCCACCAGCACCGGCGGCGCGGTGACCTGCACCGCATCGAGCGTGGTGGCGCCCGCGCCGCTCGCATTGGCGGCTTCGCCGCCCACGCCCAGGTTCAGGGTCGCGGTCTGGCCGACCTGCACGGTGACGCTCTGCGAACTGGCCTGGCCGTTCGCGGTCACGTCGATGCGGTAGGTGCCCGGCGGCAGGCCGCCGACGGAATAGGCGCCGTTGCTGACCTGCACGCTGCGGGTCAGGCCGGTGGCGGTATTGGTCGCGGTCACCTGGGCCTGGCTGGCCGGTGCCGAATCGACCGTGACCTGGCCACGGATGGTGGCGGCGGTGCTCTGCGCGAACACCGGCGCCGCGCCCAGCACCAGGCAGCTCGCGAGCGCGCAGCTCAACAGCCTGCGTGCCGGCCTGGCGTGTGCGGAATTGCGATAGGTCATCTTTTCAACCCTCCCGGGGCGATGGTTTTTGTTGTTCAAGGGGTGGTTCTCGAAAACAGGGGACAAGCAAAGAGAGCGGACCGGATCGGGGGATTCGCGGTACCGCAAAGGACCGGAGCTTTCATGGGGCCGCGCTGGATTCCCGAACGATCAGCGACGGCATGAGGGTTTGGCGTCGTCGTTCCTCGACGCTGATGGAGTCGATCGAATCGAGCAGGCGCGTCATCGCCTTTCCGCCCAATTCAGCGATGTTCACCCGCACCGTGGTCAACGATGGGTGAACGAAACGTGCCAGCGGGATGTCGTCGAATCCGGCCAGCGCGACGTCGCGCGGCACCTCGACGCCCGCATGGTCGAAGGCGTACAGGCAGCCGAGCGCCATCATGTCGTTGGCCGCGAACACCGCATCGGGCAGCCCTTCCTCGAGCAGCCGCTGGCCGGCGGCGTGGCCGGAAGCCTCGTCGAACCGGCCCGGCAGTTCGCGCCCGCGCGCGTCGGCGTGCGCGGACATCGCGTCGCGAAATCCACGCAGGCGCTCGCGCGCGTCGAAATTCAGTTCCGGGCCGCAGACGAAGGCGATGCGCCGATGGCCCAGCGCCAGCAGGTGCTCGGTCATCGCCATCGCGCCGGCATGATCGTCGATGCTCAGCACCGGAAAGCGGTCGTCCGGCAGCCGGGTATTGACCAGCACGGTCGGCAGCGACTGCGGCAGGTTCTCGGTGAGGAAACCGGGATGCTCGGCGTACGGCGACAGCACCAGCAGTCCATCGACCCGGCCGCGCATGGCGCGCAGCGCCTTGCCCTGCTCGTCCTGGTTGCCGTGGTAGCTGGACACCAGCAGGTGCTGCTGGCGCGCGCGGGCCACCGCGTCGATGCCGCGGATCAGCTCGGAGAAGAACTCGCCGTACAGGTCCGGCAGGACCACGCCGATGGTCTGGGTGCGGCGGCTGCTCAGGCTCCGGGCCGCGGCATGGGGGCTGTAGCGCAGCCGTTGGGCGACCTCCAGGACCCGTTGGCGCACCGGCGCGGCGACGTTGGTGTGGCCGTTCAGCGCCCGCGAAACGGTCGCCACGGAGACCTTCGCCTCGCGCGCGACATCCTTGATGGTGATCGCATTCTTGGCCAACGCACCGCCCTCCGCGGTCGAGACTTCAGAAACCGGCGCGGACTGTAATCGTTTTCAGAAGAATTGGAAAACCCACCAAACTGAACTCATAAAAACATATTCGATTCATAGGCTTACGTAATCGTGCACCGCCGAAATGCTGCTGCGGCGCAGCAAAACAACGCGGCCGATCCGCCGCCGATTGTCCTGCGCGATGGCCGCAGGACAGGGCCGGGCGCCGCCGCCTTGGCGCCACTCCGGCCGGATGCGATCAGGACTGGGCCGCCGCGTCGATGGACAGCGCGTGGATGTCTGTCTGCATCATGTCTCCGAGGGCGGCATAGATGGCCCGGTGGCGGGCCAGCGCGGTCATGCTGGCGAAAGCCGGGCTGCGGATCCGCACGCTGAAATGGCCGCGTCCGTCGCGCGCGCCCTCGTGCCCGGCGTGCCTGTGGCTGTCGTCGACCACCTCCAGCACGTCCGGCGCGAACGCCGCACGCAGGGCGGCCTCGATCCGCTCGCGCCGGCCGCTCAAGGCAGCACCTTCCTGAACGGCCGCACCTCGACCCGCGCATAGACCCCGGCGTCGACGTAGGGGTCGAGGTCGGCCCATTCGCGCGCGGCCTGCAACGACTCGAACTCGGCGATGACCACGCTGCCGCTGAAGCCGGCCGCGCCGGGATCCTCGGCGTCGATCGCCGGACACGGCCCGGCCACCAGCAGCCGGCCCTGCGCCTGCAGCGTCTGCAGCCGCTGCAGGTGCGCCGGGCGCGCCGTCTTCCTGCCTTCGGCGGCGTCCTGCCCGTCATATCCCTCGATCACATACCACATGCGTGCGTTCCCGCTTTTCCGGACCGGTGCGTAGTCTAGGGCCTGCCGGCGCCGAACCCCCGCCGGGCTCGAACCTGAAGCCCGTTCCGGCGGCGCTGGACACCACCCCGGCCAAGGCATTAACCTTGGTTCCACTGCATGCGGCTGGACACGGCGGCCCGTCGGCCCCGGCACCCTGCCCGCTCCGACGATCGATTCGCCGACAACGGATCGCCGCGTAGACGACCTCCTCGCTGTTCCGTCCCCGCAAGCGCATGCGGTGGACCTTGCTGTTTGATGTGTGGGATCGCGCCGAGACGGGCGCGACAGGGATTGCAATCAGAAGCAGATGGCCTGCGACGGACGCGATCCGGTGGGCCGGTTAACGCAACACCTTTATTCGAGCTGATGACCTCCGAACTCGCGCAAGCCGCGACTCCGCCAATCCAGACGCCTTCGCCGCAGCAGCAGGAAATGCCGCTGGCGATGGTGCATGGGCAGCCGGTACTGCAGATCCCGCAGGATCTGTACATCCCGCCGGACGCGCTGGAAGTCATCCTCGACGCCTTCGAAGGGCCGCTGGACCTGCTGCTGTACCTGATCCGCCGCCAGAACCTGGACATCCTGGACATCCCCGTCGCCGAGATCACCCGGCAGTACGTGGACTACATCAACGTGATGCAGGAGCTGCGCTTCGAACTGGCGGCCGAGTACCTGGTGATGGCCGCGATCCTCGCCGAAGTGAAGTCGCGCATGCTGCTGCCGCGACCGCCGAGCGAGGAAGGCGAGGAAGCCGATCCGCGTGCGGAACTGGTGCGGCGCCTGCAGGAGTACGAGCGCTTCAAGCAGGCGGCCGAGGACCTGGACGCCCTTCCCCGGCAGGACCGCGACACCGCGCCGGTGCAGGCGCACGTGCCCGAGCGCGCGGCGGTCAAGCTGCCGCCGCCGGTGGACCTGAAGGAAATGCTGCTGGCCCTGCACGACGTGCTCAAGCGCGCCGAGCTGTTCAGCGGCCACGCGATCAAGCGCGAGGCGCTGAGCGTGCGGCAGCGGATGGGCGACGTGCTGAGCCGCCTGGACGACGGCAGGTTCTACCGTTTCGAATCGCTGTTCAGCGCCGAGGAAGGCAAGCTCGGCGTGCTGGTCACCTTCCTGGCGCTGCTGGAACTGGCCAAGGAACAGCTGCTGGACATCGTGCAGGAAGCACCGCTGGCACCGATCTACGTGAAGTCGCTGGCGCTGGGCAACACCAACGAGCCGCTGCAATTCTCCAGCGAGTTCGACGACGCCGATGCCGCCAACGACCCCACCTGAGCCGACTACAGATCACCGAATGGACCAACCGCTGATCAATCGCATCGTCGAGGCCGCGTTGCTGGCCAGCAACCTGCCGTTGACGCTGGCGCAGCTGCAGGGCCTGTTTCCCGAGGACGAGCCCGCGCCGCCCGGCAGCATCGAGCGCGCGCTGGAACAGCTGCGCGAGGCCTGCGCCGAACGCGGCGTGGAACTGGTCGAGGTCGCCTCCGGCTTCCGCTTCCAGGTGAAGGCCGAGGTGCATGGCTGGGTCGCGCGGTTGTGGACCGAGCGCCGGACCAAGTACACCCGCGCCACGCTGGAGACCCTGGCGCTGATCGCCTACCGCCAGCCGATCACCCGCGGCGAGATCGAGCAGGTCCGCGGCGTGGCGGTCAGCAGCAACATCATCCAGGCGCTGGAGGAGCGCGAGTGGATCCGCGTGGTCGGTCATCGCGACGTGCCGGGCAAGCCGGCGCTGTTCGGGACCACCAAGGGCTTCCTCGACTACTTCGGCCTCAAGCGCCTGGACGAGCTGCCGCCGCTGTCGGAACTGAAGGACATCGGCGAGCTGGAGCCGCAGCTGCCGCTGGATCGCGACGGCCAGCCCGCCGGCAGCATCACCGCCGGCGCCGCGCTCGGCGACGACCAGGGCACCGCCGATGACGCGCAGGCGCAGACCGCGCCCGCCGGCGAGGGCGACGCGGATGCCGATGCACCGCAACAGCAACAGGACTCCCCGCACGCGCGGGACGAAGTACAGGACGACGCCCTCGCGGGCGGACCCGAAGCCGCGCCGGGAGAGCGCGCGGCAGACGTGAACGAAGACGAAGACAACGCCGTCGCGACGACGACCGTGGCTGTTGACGAAGCCGATCCAGAACCAGAGGCCGACGCAGCAAGCGCCGGCCGGAGCCAGACACATGAGTGACACCCCCCGCAAGCTGTCGTTGAACAAGCTCTCGCTCAAGCGCGACGCTGCCCCCGAACAGCCCAAGCTCGAAGAGCGCCTGCACAAGGTCCTGGCCCAGGCCGGCCTCGGTTCGCGGCGCGCGCTCGAGCAGCGCATCGCCGATGGCCTGGTCAAGGTCAACGGCGAGACCGCCCAGACCGGCATGTCGGTCAAGAGCGGCGACAGGATCGAGCTGGACGGCCGCAGCTTCGTCGCCAGCGCGCTGACCGAGCCCTCCCGCGTGCTGATCTACAACAAGCCCGAGGGCGAAGTGACCACGCGCGAGGACCCGGAGGGCCGCCCGACCATCTTCGAGGCGCTGCCGGTGCTCAAGGGCGCGCGCTGGATCGCGATCGGCCGCCTGGACATCAACACCACCGGCCTGCTGCTGCTCACCACCGACGGCGAGCTGGCCAACGCGATGATGCATCCCTCCTTCGAGGTCGAGCGCGAATACGTGGTGCGCGTGCGCGCGCCGGAAGGCCAGGAGCACGTGCCGGACAACCTCGTCGACCGCCTCGCCCGCGGCGTGGCGCTGGACGACGGCCCGGCCAAGTTCGACGAGATCGAGCGCATCGGCGGCACCGACTCGCACGACTGGTTCCGCGTGGTGGTCAAGGAAGGCCGCAACCGCGAGGTGCGGCGCCTGTGGGAATCGCAGGGCTGCCAGGTCAGCCGGCTCAAGCGCACCCGCTACGGCAAGGTCGCGCTGCCGCGCGAACTGCTGCGCGGGCAGTCGGTGGAGCTGGCCCAGGACAAGGTCGAGGCGCTGCGCGCCG
>DNXT01000333.1:18043-18377 GCA_003505795.1 Lysobacteraceae bacterium
TCGAGGCGCTGCGCGCCGAGCTCAAGCTCGAGGAAGGCGCGCCGTCGGCCCTGACCCTGCAGCCGGTGATCGGCCAGCGCCGCGCCGCCAAGTCGACCGTGCACGTCGGCCGCGACGGCGGACGCGGCAACGCCTACGTCAACGGCCACAACACCGCCGACGAAGGCCGCGAGCTGCGCCGCTTCGACACCCTGCGCGAGGACCGCGGCCGCGGTCGCGGCAAGGGCGGCGGCTTCAAGGGCGGCCTGACCGTCAGCGGCGAGGCCGCGGCCAAGCAGTCGCAGAAACCGTTCAAGCAGCGCAAGCCGGCCAAGGGCGACCGCGGCACCCTGCC
>DNXT01000133.1:0-401 GCA_003505795.1 Lysobacteraceae bacterium
GAACCGATGTCCGCGCCGATCGGCAGGCCGGCGGCGACCCGCCCCAGCACCGGCAGGCGCAGCACGTCGTCGGACTGCGCCGGCGCCGGTGCAGCGGCAGCGCCCGGCTCCAGGCCGAGCCCGGTCAGGCGGATCCCGCGCGCCTGCCCGGGCACGCGGCGGATCGCCCCGGCCTGTTCGAGCGCCTCCAGGTGGTATTGCGCCGCGCGCACCCCCTTGAAGCCCAGGGCACGGGCGATTTCGGTCTGCGAGGGCGGCACGCCCTCGGTTTCGATGCGCTCGGCGATCAGCGACAGGATCGCCTGCTGGGTATCGGTCAGGTCCATAGTTAGTAGTATTACTACTAACCGGCGCGACTGCAAGCGCTGGGCGAATCGACATTCGAGCCCCCTGGATATCGA
>DNXT01000133.1:627-5148 GCA_003505795.1 Lysobacteraceae bacterium
GGATTGTGAATGTCGATTCGCGCTAGCGGCCGCTGCGCCAGATCGAGAACAGGATCCAGATCCCGCACAGCCCCGCGCCGACGAAGCCGGCCACCCCCAGCGCCAGCAGCCAGCGGCTGGAAATGCCGCCGACGCTGTTCATGACGATCGACGAGCCGATCACCAGCGCCGCGGTGACGATCCCCATGGTCAGGCGGTTGGCGGCGCGGTTGACCTGGTCGCCGAATCCCTTGAGCGACCGCGTCTCCACGTGCAGCTGCAGGCGTCCGCGCCGTGCCGCCTGCAGCAGCCGGCGCACGTCGCGCGGCAGGTCGCCGAGCAGCTCGATCGCCCCGGTCAGGCTGCGCCGGCCGCGTCGCAGCATCTCCTGCGGCGCGAACCGCTGCAGCAGGGCGCGCCGCAGGTACGGACGCGCCTCGCTGGCCATGTCGAAATCCGGATCGAGCTGGCGGCCCATGCCTTCCAGGGTCAGGAACGCCTTGATCATCAGCGCCAGGTCGGCCGGCAGCGTCAGCGCATGCTCGCGCAGGATCGCGGTGACGTCGGCCAGCATGGCGCCGATCCGCAGATCCTTCAGCGGCACGCCGCGGTACTGGTCGACGAACGCGCCGATGTCCTGCTGCAGGCGGGCCTCGTCGACGTTGAAGTCGCCGCTGCCCCATTCCAGCAGCACGTCGGTCACCGCCTCGGCGTCGTGGTCGACCATGCCGTACAGCAGCGTCGCCACCTGGTAGCGGCGCCGCTCGGAGATGCACCCCACCATGCCGAAGTCGATGATGCCGATGCGGCCGTCGCGCAGGTAGAAGATGTTGCCCGGATGCGGGTCGGCGTGGAAACAGCCGTCCTCCAGCACCATCTTCAGCACGATGCCGGCACCGAGCCGGGCCAGCCCGACCCGGTCCAGGCCGGCGGCGTCGACCTCGGCGAGATCGCGCCCGGGAATGCCGTCGACGAAGTCCTGCACGTTCAGGCTTTCGCAGGTCCACTGCCAGTGCACCGACGGGATCAGCACGCAGGCGTCGCCGGCGAAGTTGTCCGCGATCCGCTCGGCGTTGCGGCACTCGGCCGCGAAGTCGAGCTCGCGCCGCAGCGACACGGTGAACTGGTGCACCACTTCCGAGGGACGGTAGCGCTGCAGGTCCGGCGCGCGCGCCTCGACGATCTCCGCCAGGCGCGCGAGCAGGCGCAGGTCGGCCTCGACCACGTCGCGGATGCCGGGACGGCGCACCTTGAGCACCACCGCGCTGCCGTCCTCCAGCCAGGCGCGATGGGTCTGCGCCAGCGACGCGGCCGCCAGCGGCGTCTCGTCGAAACGCGCGAACACCGTTTCCGGCGGCGCGCCCAGGTCGGCGACCAGCTGCGCTCGGATCTGCGCGAACGGCAGCGCCGGCACCGCGTTCTGCAGCTCGCTCAGCTCGGCGGTCCAGTCCGGCGGCAGCAGGTCCACGCGCGTGGCCAGCACCTGCCCGAGCTTGACGAAGGTCGGGCCCAGCTCCTCCAGCGCGCGCCGCACCCGCACCCCTGCCGACATCCGCAGCATCTCCTCGGCGTTGTGCCAGTGCAGCAGGCGCCCGGCGCGTTCCAGCACGTCGGCCATGCCGATCCGCCGCACCACGTCGCCGAAGCCGTAGCGGATCAGCACCGAGGCGATCTCCTGCAGGCGCCCGAGGTCGCGGACCGTGCCCAGCGCCTCCCACATCATCGCCATGCCGGCCTTCCCCTGCGCTGGAACCGGAAAGCGCTCACAGCAGTTCCGCAAGCCCGCGCAGCGCAGCGCCCACGGTCTGCCGCCGCACCGCGTCGCGGTCGCCGTCGAACTGGAACACCTGCGCCCTGGCGTAGCCGCCGCGGCGCTTCCAGCCTATCCATACCGTGCCGACCGGCTTGCCGGGGCCGCCGCCGCCCGGGCCGGCGATGCCGGTCACCGCCACCGCGATGCTCGCGCCGGAATTCACCAGCGCGCCGGAGACCATCTCGATCGCGGTTTCGCGACTGACCGCCCCGTGCGTCTCCAGGGTCTGCGGGCGCACCCCCAGCAGCGCCTGCTTGGCCTCGTAGCTGTAGGCGGCCATGCCGCAGTCGAACCAGTCGGAGGAACCGGCGACGTCGGTGACCGCCTTGGCGATCCAGCCGCCGGTGCAGCTCTCGGCGGTCACCAGCCGCTCGCGGCCGTCGCGCAGTTGCCGGCCCAGCGTTTCGGACAGGTGCAGCAGCTCGGCATCGTCAGGTATGGACATGGGGGAAGAGAGCGGAAACCAGCACCTGTTTTAGCCCAATTCGGCCTGGCTGTCTGCCGCGGCGGCCGGTCGCAGGGCGCCACGGCCTCGCGCGGAAGCGGTGCCGCGGCATGCGCGATGAGCGTGATGCCGGCAGCTTGCCGCGTGCGGCAGGCGCGCGATCATCGCGGCGGCATACCGGAAGAATGCGCGCTCGCGGCCCAGCATCTTGGCCCGCAGCGCCGCGTAGCCGAACAGCATGTGGCCGATGGCGCAGGCCTGGTCGACGCCGGGCGCGCGCACCTCGGCCGGGAACGCCTGCGCCCGCGCGATGCGCTGATGGAGGCATGGAAGCCGACCATGAACAGTACCGGCACGGTCGCCGCGAACGCCGCCACCGGACTGCCGACGCGCTCCAGGGGGCGGATCGGCACCGTGGGAAACGCGCCGAGCGCGCCGGATGGCGGCACGTTGTCGCGGCGGCCGCGCGATCCGCAGGCGCGGATCGCCGCGAAGCGAAAGCGAGGGGCGCAGCATGCCCGGCACTGCTACCGCCGGGCACACCCCAGACCGGCAGGCGCTTTCGCCTGGTCCCGGGGCCAGGCCCTCGATGCCGCTACCATTCCTGCTCGGCGCGCGGCAGCAGCGCACGGATCGGCGCGCCGTCCTGGCTCGCCGCCAGCCGTTCCGCCTCCACCAGCGGCAGGTCCACCTCGACCAGCCAGCCGTCCTCGTCGGCCTGCTCGCGGCGGATCACGTCGAGTTCGTGCAGGCGCGAGCGCAGGCGTCCGGCCGACGACGGCAGGCGCAGCTCGCCCTGCACGTGCTGCAGGCCCAGGCGCTTGCCGAGCACCCGCTGCAGCAGGTCCAGGCCGCGACCGTCGCGTGCCGAGATCCATACCCGCTCGCGGCGCGACTGGTCGGGAATGCCGTCCTGCGCGTCGTGCCGGACCTCGGCGCCCTCGATCCGGTCGATCTTGTTGAACACCAGCAACTGCGGCAGCTCGCCGGCGCCGACCGCGTGCAGCACCTCGTCGACCTGCTGGATGCGCTCCTCGCGCAGCGGATCGGCCGCGTCGACCACGTGCAGCAGCATGTCGGCCTCGCGCGCCTCGGACAGGGTCGAGCGGAAGGCGGCGACCAGTTCGTGCGGCAGATCGCGGACGAAGCCGACCGTATCGGCCAGCACCACGTTGCCGCCGGGCAGCGCGATGCGGCGCACGGTCGGATCGAGCGTGGCGAACAGCTGGTCGGCCGCATAGGCCTCGGCGCCGGTCAGCGCGTTGAACAGGGTCGACTTGCCGGCATTGGTGTAGCCGACCAGCGCCACCCTGGGCAGCTCGCTGCGCACGCGTGCCCGGCGCATCTGGGTGCGCTGCACCTCGACCTTCTCCAACCGCTTCTGCAGTTGCTCCACCCGCTTCTGCAGCAGGCGGCGATCGGTTTCCAGCTGGGTCTCGCCCGGCCCGCGCAGGCCGATCGAACCGCCGCGCTGGCGCTCCAGGTGGGTCCAGCCGCGCACCAGCCGCGTGGCGAGGTGGCGCAGCTGCGCCAGCTCGACCTGCAGCTTGCCCTCGTGGCTGTGCGCACGCTGGGCGAAGATGTCCAGGATCAGCCCGGTACGGTCGATCACGCGCCGCTCCAGGTACTTCTCGAGGTTGCGCTCCTGCACCGGCGAGAGCGCATGGTTCACCAGGATCAGGTCGGCGCCGGTGGCGTCGGCCGCGGCCTTGACCTCCTCGAGCTTGCCGCTGCCGATCAGGGTCGAGGGGCTGGGCCGGTCGATCCGCGCGGTCAGCGTGGCGGCGATGCTCGCCCCCGCCGAACGCGCCAGGTCGGTGAACTCCTCCAGCACATCCTCTTCCACAGGCCCGCCGGCATGGGTCTGGATCAAGAGCGCGTGTTCGCCCTTGCGCGAGCGGTCAAACACGCGCCGCTCCTGAATTATTCGACTTCGTCATCTTCCGACTGCTGACCTTCGTTCGACTGCACATAGCCACCGCCCGGCCCCACGCGCACGTTGCGCGCCGGCACCACGGTGGAAATGGCATGCTTGTACACCATCTGGCTGACGGTATTGCGCAGCAACACCACGAACTGGTCGAACGATTCGATCGTGCCCTGCAGCTTGATTCCGTTGACCAGGTAGACGGAAACCGGAACCCGCTCGCGACGCAGCGCGTTCAGGAAAGGATCCTGCAAGGATTGCCCCTTGGACATCGAAGACTCCTGATTATTGTTCTTATTGGCCCCGGTCGACACCTGCCTTCCCCAGCCGGCTCCGGACCTTGGATGTTACACGCCC
>DNXT01000133.1:5271-5835 GCA_003505795.1 Lysobacteraceae bacterium
GACCTTGGATGTTACACGCCCGAAGGCGGCGTGACAGCGCCGGGTTTGCCGACAAACGCCGAAATTGCCGACCGCAGCCGGATGACGTCACGTTCCGGGTCGAACCAGCGCGCATCCAGTTCGCCGCGCAGCCAGGTCAGCTGGCGCTTGGCCAGCTGGCGGGTGGCGAACACCGCCCTTTCGCGGAATTCGGCGGCCGTGCACCGCCCGTCCAGGTGCTCCCAGGCCTGCCGGTAGCCGACGGCCCGCACCGCCGGCAGTTCCAGCGGCCGCGGCACCGCCTGCATCGCCGGCAGCGCCCGCAAGGCCCTGACCTCGTCGAGGAAGCCCTGCTCCAGCATGAGCCCGAGCCGGCGCTCGATCCTGTCATGCAGGATCGACCTCTGCGCCGGCGACAGCACCAGCTTGAGCACCCGCAGCGGCAGCCGCGGCGGCGGCGGGTCGGCCTGCCAGGCGCTGATCGGCCGGCCGCTGATCCGGTACACCTCCAGCGCGCGCTGGATCCGCTGCGGGTCGGTGGCATGGATGCGCGCCGCCGCGAGATCGGAAGAGCGGTTCAGCAGG
>DNXT01000492.1:0-396 GCA_003505795.1 Lysobacteraceae bacterium
CTGCTGCTGGCCGGCCTGTTCGAGATCGGCTTCGCCCTCGGCCTGAAGTACAGCGAGGGCTTCACCCGGCCGTGGCCCAGCGTGGTCACCGTCGTGTTCGCCGGCATCAGCCTGTGGCTGCTGACCCAGGCGCTGCGGACGATCCCGGTGGGCACCGGCTATGCGATCTGGACCGGCATCGGCGCGCTGGGCGTGGCGCTGGCGGGGATCGCGCTGTTCGGCGACAGCGCCTCGCCGGCGCGGCTGGCCTGCATCGGCCTGATCGTGGCCGGGGTGGTGGGGCTGAAGCTGGTGTCGTAGTCGGTCCCGCTTCGCGGGCCTGCCCCCCAAAGTTTGCTGCGCAAACTTCGGGCCCCAACTCCGTGGCAGCCTATCCCCCCGCGCCTTCGGCGCGCC
>DNXT01000492.1:585-3397 GCA_003505795.1 Lysobacteraceae bacterium
GCCTTCGGCGCGCCCCCTTAATAAAAAGGGGGGGCTTTACCCCAGGCGGAGCATGGGGACTTGTGGGAGATGGTTCGATTGGGGGCTCAAAGCCGGTAGGCGATCGTCTTCATCAGCCTGGAGGCCAGCGCCATCGCCGACGGGATCGGCGGCGGCAGGAGACGCGCGCCGGCCTGCTCGGCGTGGTCGGCGTGGCGGGCCTCGTCGGCCTTCATCACCCGCAGGATCTCGCGGCTGCGCTGGTCCGCGGCGGGCAGAGTCTGCAGGTGATCGTCCAGGTGCGCCTCGACCTGGCGCTCGGTCTCGACCACGAAGCCCAGGCTCCACGGGTCCCCGGCCAGCCCGGCGAGCACGCCCAGCGCGTAGCTGCCGCAGTACCAGAGCGGGTTGAAGCGGCTCGGGCGGCTGTCCAGCTCGTGCAGGCGCTGGGTGCACCAGGCCAGGTGGTCGGTTTCCTCCTGGGCCGCTTCCAGCAGATGCCCGCGGGTGGCCGGATCGCGTGCCACCGCGGCCTGGCCGAAGTACAGGCCCTGCGCGCAGACCTCGCCGACGTGGTTGATGCGCATCAGCCCGGCGGCGTGGCGGCGCTCGGCGGCGGCCAGCTTCACCTCGGGCGTGTCGCCCGCCGGGTTGGCGCGGTGCGCCGGCGGGTTGCCGAAGACCGTGTCCAGGGCGCGCTGGGCTTCCGTCAGCAGGTGGTCGAGCGGGCTGTGCTGGAATCGGGCGTTCATCGCGGGCGGGGTGGCGGGGGGAACTCCCGATTCTCCCCGCTCCCCGGCGGCCATGCCAGTTCGGTCGGGAGGGGCTTGCGGGGCGACGGGAGGATGCGTACAATCCCGCCTCTTGTGTTTCATCTTCACAACGCGTGGCAGAGTTCCGGCAGCCCATCGCCGCAATGAGCCCGACCTACCTTGAGTTCTTTATGAGCACTTTCACTGCAAAGTCCGAGACCGTCCAGCGCGACTGGTATCTCGTCGACGCCTCCGGCAAGACGCTTGGCCGTCTGGCCACCGAGCTGGCCCGCCGCCTGCGTGGCAAGCACAAGCCCGTCTACACCCCGCACGTCGATACCGGCGACTACCTGGTTGTCATCAATGCAGAGAAGATTGCCGTCACCGGCAAGAAGCTGCAGGACAAGCAGTACCACCGCTTCACCGGCTACATCGGCAACTTGAAGACCGAGACGCTGGCCCAGGCGCTGGAGCGCCACCCGGAGCGCGTGATCGAGATCGCCGTCAAGGGCATGCTGCCGAAGGGCCCGCTGGGCCGCGCCATGTACCGCAAGCTCAAGGTCTACGCCGGCACCGAGCATCCGCACGCCGCCCAGCAGCCGCAAGTTCTGGATATCTAATCATGGCTATCACGCAAAACTACGGCACTGGCCGCCGCAAGTCCTCCACCGCCCGCGTGTTCCTGCGCAAGGGCGCCGGCAACATCACCGTCAACGGCCGTCCGCTGGACGAGTTCTTCGGCCGCGAGACCGCGCGCATGATCGTGCGCCAGCCGCTCGAGCTGACCAAGAACACCGAGAGCTTCGACATCGTCGTCACCGCCACCGGTGGCGGCACCACCGGCCAGGCCGGTGCGATCCGTCTGGGCATCGCCCGCGCGCTGGTCGAGTACGACGAGTCGCTGAAGTCCGAGCTGCGCAAGGCCGGCTTCATGACCCGCGACGCCCGCGAGGTCGAGCGCAAGAAGGTCGGCCTGCACAAGGCCCGCCGCGCGACCCAGTTCTCCAAGCGCTGATCCTCGGCGCTCTGCGGGCGGCTTCGGTCGCCCGGCTGGTTGCAACAAGAAGCCCGGCTGGTCCGGGCTTCTTGCGTTCTGGCGGACGCGGCCACCGCGAGGCACTGTTCGGCCGGCGCGCGACCTCCGGGTGGCGTCCGCAGGCGGAAACGGAAAAGGCCCGATCTTTCGATCGGGCCTTTTCGGTATTTGGCTGCCCCGGATGGATTCGAACCACCGAATGCCTGAGTCAGAGTCAGGTGCCTTACCGCTTGGCGACGGGGCAATGTATTGCTGGTCCCGGATTATCGCACGCCGGCGGCGCGCTGAAAACCTTGGTGGCTATGGGTGGACTCGAACCACCGACCCCAGCATTATGAGTGCTGTGCTCTAACCGGCTGAGCTACATAGCCTAGGGAGCCGCAAATCATGGGCGATCGCCCTGGCCCTTGTCAATGTTTTTTTGGCGCGCTTGTGACCGCGGCGCCGGCATGGCAGAGTCGGTCACAGTAGATTTTCAGGAGTCCGCATCGTGATCGATCCGGACGGTTACCGACCGAACGTGGGCATCGTGCTGATGCGGCAGGACGGTCAGGTGTTCTGGGCCCGCAGGGTGCGCCGGGACGGCTGGCAGTTCCCGCAGGGCGGCATGAATACCGACGAAACGCCGGTCGAGGCCATGTATCGAGAGTTGCGCGAGGAGACCGGGCTGCTGCCCGAGCACGTCGAGCTGCTCGGGGCGACCCCGGGCTGGCTGCGCTACCGCCTGCCCAGCCGGGCGATCCGGCGCAACGAGAGGCAGGTCTGCATCGGCCAGAAGCAGGTCTGGTTCCTGCTGCGCCTGACCGGCGACGAGACCCACGTGCGCCTGGACCATACCGACAGCCCGGAGTTCGACCACTGGCGCTGGGTGGACTTCTGGTACCCGGTCGAGCACGTGGTGATGTTCAAGCGCGGCGTCTATGCGCGCGCGCTGCGCCATCTGGCGCCGCTCGCCCAGCTGATCGCCGGCCATGCGGTCGGCGCCATGCCCGAGCGCGCCCAGCAGGCCTGGCTGCCCGGCAGCAGCAGATCGGAAGAGCGTCGT
>DNXT01000493.1:0-137 GCA_003505795.1 Lysobacteraceae bacterium
TGGCCAGCGCCTTGTCGGGGATGCGGGTCTCCGCGGCCAGCGCGGATGAAGTGGCGAGAACGGCGGCGATGACGACAGCTAGGCGACGCATGGGCAGCTCCGGGTCGGGTGAGGTTCCCGCACGTGGATGCGCGGGC
>DNXT01000493.1:337-725 GCA_003505795.1 Lysobacteraceae bacterium
CCGCACGTGGATGCGCGGGCTCTTGCCAGGGATTGGCAACAAAGAAGGCCGCGAGCTTAGCAGCGCGCGGCCTTCCGCCACTGTGCGGGAGGTCATCCTCCCGGGCATATGCTGATTACTTCTTGAGCGAGTCGCGGATCTCGCGCAGCAGCAGCACGTCCTCGGTGGGCGCCGCCGGCGGCGGTGGTTGCTTGCGCGAGAGGCGGTTGATCGCCTTGACCACCAGGAAGATCGCGAACGCGACGATGATGAACTGCACCAGCGTATTGAGGAAGTCGCCGTAGCCGATCACCACCGCGGGCACCTCCTTGCCGGTCGCGTCCACCGACGCTTCCTTCAGTGTCCAGGACAGCGCCGAGAAATCGATGCCGCCGATCAGCAGGCCGAT
>DNXT01000493.1:848-1951 GCA_003505795.1 Lysobacteraceae bacterium
GCCGCCGATCAGCAGGCCGATCGGCGGCATGATGATCTTCTCCACCAACGCGGTGACGATCTTGCCGAACGCGGCACCGATGACCACACCGACTGCGAGATCGATCACGTTCCCGCGCATTGCGAATTCCTTGAACTCGCTGATCATTCCCATGGTTGTCTCCTCTGTGGCCGCGGACAACTCGCCGCGTCGCGTATTTTAGAGCGTGTCATGTTCCTTGAGGTGAGCGTATGGTCAGGCGGCGATGGTGCCGTGCCGCTCGGCGACGTTTTCCAGGCGCGCGCTGAAGCGGTCGCCCGGCTCGAGGCTGGCGACGCCGGCCGGCGTGCCCATGAAGACCAGGTCGCCGGCCTTCAAGGCATAGAGCTTGGACAGCTCGTGCAGGATCTCCGGCACGTTCCAGATCATCTGGTCCAGCAGCGACTGCTGGCGCACTTCGCCGTTGACCTCGAGCGAGAGGTTGAGCGCTTCCAGCGAACCGACCTCGCCGGCATGCACGATCTCGCTGATCGGCGCGGAATGGTCGAAGCCCTTGGCGGTGTCCCAGGGCAGACCCTTGGCCTTGGCCGCGGCCTGCAGGTCGCGACGGGTGAGGTCCAGGCCGACGCCGTAGCCGTAGATCAGCGCTTCAGCCCGTTCGACGGGAAGCACGCCGGCCGGCGCGTCCTGGCCGAGCGCGACCACCAGTTCGACCTCGTGGTGCAGCTCGCCGGTGCCGGGTGGGTAGGGGATCGCGTCGCCGTGGCCGACCACGACCGCATCGGCCGGTTTCATGAAGAAGGTGGGCTGCCCGCGCTCGGCCTTCGACGCCGGCGCGGTGGCGCCCATCTCGCGGGCATGGTCGGCGAAATTGCGACCGACGCAGTAGATGCGGTGCACCGGAAAGGTGCCGCCGCCGACCACCGGCACGCGCGGGATCACGGCCGCGGGAATTACATCGTGGGTCATGCACACGTCCTCTGGAATCGTCGACGTATGAGTCTAGCCGCAGTCGCCGGCCAGGCGAATGCCAATCCTGCTCCGCGTTCGCGGGGCGGTTTCCATGCGGTTCCAGCCGCGGCAGGTAGCGATGGCGGGAGGGACTGCCGGCAAAGCGTCGGGAC
>DNXT01000493.1:2199-6724 GCA_003505795.1 Lysobacteraceae bacterium
CGCAGGGCGGATGGGGGGCAAAGGCTCCCGGAGATCGATCCGGGCTAGCGCGGGAGCGGCAGCACCGGCTTGCTGACCACGCGGTACTCGCCTTCGACCACGCGGCCGGACGACGCGGCGGCGGCGCGCTTGCCGGAACGGCTGAAGAGCTTCCAGGCCACGCCGGCCAGGATCATCGCCGCGCCGACGAACACGCCGAAGAAGATCAACACGCCCAGGATCGCCAGGCCTGCCAGCCCGGCCGCCAGCCGCACCAGCGGATGGCGGGGCTTGCGGGGTTCGAACAGTTGCCGGACGTTGCCGAACTGGAAGGTGCGTGCGCGCATGGAGCGAGGTCGCCTGCCTGGAAATATCGACCGGCAGTATCGTTGCGGCTGCAAGCGGTTGCGTGAAAACTTCGTTAATCAATGCGTTTTCCGTTGTTGTTCAACGGTTTGAGATCGATGCGTGGCGCGGCGGAGAGGGCGTGACACAATGGCGCAGTCCTCCTGCAAGCACGCCGTCACCTCGATGCCAGAGCCTGTCCCGTCACCGATCGCGCGGCTCGAGCAGATCCCGCAGGAGGGCTTCCTGGAGGTGGAGGCCGAGTTCGAGGGGGCGCCGGAATCGCTGGTGCTGTACCGCGACGCCGCGGGCGTGCGCGGCTGGCTCAACATCTGCCCGCATGCCGGGCGCCGGCTGGACTGGGCGCCGGGGCAATTCCTGAAGAGCCGCGAGGGACAGCTGGTGTGCGCCGTGCATGGCGCGGCCTTCGACCTGCGCGACGGGCTCTGCGTGGCCGGCCCGTGCCGTGGCGAGGCGTTGCGCGCGGTGGGGCTGCGGGTCGAGGACGATGCGGTGCTGCTGGCCGGTGCGGCGGACTGATCCGGCTCAGCGGCCGGCCCACCAGAACATCAGGTTGATCATCAGCACCATCACGACCATGTAGATCAGCGACAGCGGCGCGCCGACGCGCCACAGTTCGCGCGGCTGGTAGTTGGCCGGTCCGGTGATCATCGAGATCACCGGATTGGAGGCGGTCATCAGGTTGTTGGATGCCGACAGCGCCACGATCAGCGCGAACGCGGTCGGGTTGCCGCCGGCGGCCAGCGCCAGGCTGACCGCGATCGGCACCATCACGATGGTCGCGCCGACATGGCTGATCACCAGCGAGAACGCGGTGGTCAGCAGCGCCAGCGCCAGCTCCAATGCCCACACCGGCACGCCTTCGGGCAGGCGGTCGATGGTGTGGCCGGCGACCCAGGCGGCGGTGCCGCTGCTGTCCATCGCCCAGCCGAGCGGGATCAGCCCGGCCATCATGAAGACGGTCTTCCAGTTGATCGACGCGTAGGCCTCGTCCATCCGCAGCACCCCGGTCACCAGCATGCCGGCCACGCCGGTCATCAGGGTGAGCGCGACCGGCAGCTTGGAGGTCAGCGCCAGCAGGATGGTCAGCGCGAAGATCGCCATCGCGATCTTGAACTTGTGCGGGCGCTGCTCGCCCTTCGGATAGTCGGTGACCGGGACGAAGTCGCGGCTTTCGGCCGCCTGCGCCAGGTCCTGCCAGATGCTGTGGAACACCAGCATGTCGCCGGCGCGCAGCGGCACCTTGCGCGCGTCCTCGCGGATCACCTGCTTGTCGCGGTTGATCGCCAGCAGGCTGATGCCGGACTGCTTGCGCAGGCGCAGCTCCGAGGCGCTCTTGCCGATGAAGCGCGAGTTCGGCGGGATCAGCGCCTCGGAAATGCCGGCGCGGCTCGGGTTGAACAGGTCGCCGAGGTTGCGCAGCCGCGAGGACATGCGCAGGAACTGGTTCTGCGCGAAGTCGGCCACGTCCTGGCGTGCGCCCATCGCGCCGATCACGCTGCCGACCCAGATGCGCATGTCCGCCGGCGGCGCCAGGCGGGTGTCGTTGCCGGTCTTCAGCGCCAGCAGCAGCGGCGCGTCGTGGATGGTCTCGGCCTCGCCCAGGGTCATGCCGACCAGCGGGCTTTCCGCGGTGACCGCCAGCTCGAACACGTCGCCTTCGATGCCGTAGGTCTTGGCGAAATAGCTTTCGGTGCGCGACGGGGTCACCCCGTCGGTGATCAGGTTCTCTTCCTCGATCAGCTTGCGGTCGCCATAGAAGCGGAAATACAGCAGCGCCGCCGCCAGCAGGGCCACGCCGATCGGCAGCGGCGCGAACATGCCCAGCGGTTCGATCGTGGCCATGCCCGAGGGCAGGTTGTTGTTGGCCGAGACCAGCAGGTCGTTGAGCAGGATCAGCGGCGAGTTGCCGACCATGGTCAGCGCGCCGCCCATCACGATCGCCGCGGCGATCGGCAGCAGCAGCCGCTGCAGGGTCAGGCCGGTACGCGCCGCCAGCCGCGAGGCCACCGGCAGGTACAGCGCCATCACCGACGGGTTCTGCATGAACGACGAGTTGAGGCCAGAGATGGCCAGCGTCAGCATCATCAGCCGGTTCTCCTTGCCGTGCGAACGCCGCAGCAGCCAGGTCGCCAGCCGGTTCAGCGCGCCGGTGCGCTCCAGCCCCGCGCCGAGGATGGTGGTGGCGACGATGCTCATCACCGCGTTGCCGGAGAAGCCGCCGAAGATCTCCTCCGGCGCGATCAGGCCGGTCACGCCCAGCACCACCAGCACGATCAGCGCGACCACGTCGGCGCGGATCCGCTCGAACAGGAACATCGCCATCGTGAAACCGACCAGCCCGAGCACGAGCTTCATGTCGTTGGTCAGCGTCAGCGCGGTTTCCATGGAAGGCCGGGATTGGGGATTCGGGATTGGGGATTCGTAGGGGCGGGTTTCCGGTCGCGGCGGATTGCTGTTACGAATCCCGAATCTCGAATCCCGAATCCCGGTCGTAGAGCAGATCCCAGACGCCGTGGCCGAGCTTCTGGCCGCGGGTCTCGAAATGGGTCTGCGGGCGCCAGGCCGGGCGTTCGACGCTGCCGCGCGGGCCGGCGCGGTTGCTCAGCCCCGCGGTGGCATCGAGCACGTCCCACATCTGTTCGGCGTAGTCCTGCCAGTCGGTGGCCGCGTGCAGCCGCCCGCCGGGGCGCAGCTTGCGCACCAGCAGCGCGGCGAACCCCGGCTGGATCAGGCGGCGCTTGTTGTGGCGCTTCTTGTGCCAGGGGTCGGGGAAGTAGATGCGGATCTCGTCCAGCGCGGCGTCGGCGATCTCCCGCTCCAGCACCTCGACCGCGTCGTGGTGGTAGAGGCGGACGTGGTCGCTGCCGTCCTCGGCCAGCGCATTGAGCAGGCGGCCGACGCCGGGTGCGTGCACCTCGATGCCGATGTAGTCGCGCGACGGATCCTGGGTCGCGGCGAAACGCAGCGCGGCGCCGTTGCCGAAGCCGATCTCGAGCACCTTCGGCGCGGTGCGGCCGAACAGCGCATCGAGATCGCGCGGCTGGCCGGTGAAGTCCACGCCGAAGCGCGGCCAGCGCTCGTCGAAGGCGCGCTGCTGGGCCGGGGTGAAGCGGCCCTGGCGCAGGACGAAGCTGCGGATCTCGCGGCGCCCCTCCTGGAGGGTGAAGGGCTTGGGCGGCGCCTTGGCGCCGCTGCTGGAAAAGGGATCGGTCATCGGCCGATCCGTCCTTCCGGCGGCGCGGCCATCGGTACCGGGGTGCGCGCGCCGGCGTCGGCGCCGGCAAGCAGGCGGGGACAGCGGGCCTTGCCGGCGCCGGCCAGCGGATCGGAGGAGCTGGATGCGTTCATCGGCACGATTATGGCCCCTTCGCGTGCATAGGGGGAGAGCGCGGCGGCGGTTGTCCCCGGATCGTCATATCGAGCGGCTAGCATTCAGCGCCGCTCGCCGTGTGCCCGTGCGCAGGGCGCACCCAAGGGGACCGATCTTGCTGCACGAAGCCGGCGTCGACGACGCCCTGGACGACACCGAGCGCACGCGCTGGTTCCTGCGGCGGATCCTGCCGCACGAGCCGGCGCTGCGCGCCTGGCTGGCGCGCAACCGCCCGCCCGGCCTGGACATCGACGACATCGTCCAGGAGACCTACGCGGTGCTGGCCTCGCGCGAGTGCGTGGACGACATCCAGCACCCGCGCGCCTACCTGTTCCAGGTCGCGCATTCGCTGGTGGTGCGCAACGTGCGGCGCGCGCGCATCGTCTCGATCCAGGCGGTGGAGGACCTGGAGCGATTCGACCATCCGGACGAGAGCGGCACGCCGGAGCGGCACGCGATCGCGCGCGAGGAGTTCCGGCGCCTGGCCGAGGCGATCGCGACCATGCCCGGCCAGACCCGCCAGGCCTTCGTGCTGCGCCGCATCCGCGGCCTGCCGCAGCGCGAGATCGCCGCGCGGATGGGGTTGTCGGAAAATACCGTCGAAAAACACATCGCCCGGGGCATCCGCCTGCTGATCGAGAAGTTCGCGCAGGATGGAAGGCCGGCCCCGGAGGATTCCAGGGACAAGGATCGGGAGGCGCGGCGCCCAGATGGCAGAACGCGAAACAAGCCGGGCCATTGACGAGGCGGCGGCGGCCTGGGCCGCGCGCATCGACCGCGGGCCGCTGGCGCAGGACGATGCCGCGC
>DNXT01000334.1:0-632 GCA_003505795.1 Lysobacteraceae bacterium
CGCCGTCGCGACTGAACGGCCTCGGCATGCCGAGGCCACTCCTACGGCCGCTCCTGCACGCCCGGGCTCGGCCAGAGCCCGGGCGGCGCGGGTGCCGGTCAGCGGCGCGCGGCGGCGCTGGCGTCGCGGGTGGCGCGGAACTCCGAGTCCTGGCTCCAGTTCGGCCACTGCCGCGAGTCGGCCAGCTGCAGGCCCAGCTTGTACAGCACCGACAGGTCGCGCGCGGCGCCGGCGAAGGTCCAGTCCGGCTGCCATTCGTCGCCCTGCTGGTGGTAGCGCTTGGCGGTGTAGTCGTCGGAGGCGGCCTTGCCCGCGGCGACGCCGCCGACCTCCCAGTCCTGTCCGGCCGAGTACGAGATCGCCGGCACGCCGCGCTTGGCGAAGGAGAAATGGTCGGAGCGGAAGAAGTAGCCGGCTTCCGGCTTCGGATCCGGCGTGTAGCGCAGGTTCCAGCCCTTGGCGACGGACTTGAGGTCGTCGAGCAGCTCCAGCCTGGCGGTGCCGTAGATGCCGAAGTCGCGCGACGGCACGAACGGGCTCATGCCGTCCATGTTGATCACCGCCACCGTCTTGTCCAGCGGGTACAGCGGCTTGGAGGCATAGAACTCCGAGCCGAGCAGGCCCTTCTCCTC
>DNXT01000334.1:768-35168 GCA_003505795.1 Lysobacteraceae bacterium
GCCGAGCAGGCCCTTCTCCTCGGCGGTGACCGCCAGGAACACCACCGAGCGCTGCGGCTGCGGGCCCTGCTTGAAGCCGCGGGCCAGCTCGATCAGCGCGGCGGTGCCGCTGGCGTTGTCGAGCGCGCCGTTGAAGATGGTGTCGCCGTTGGCGTCCGGCTTGCCGACGCCGATGTGGTCCCAGTGCGCGCTGTAGATCAGGGTCTCGTCCGGGCGCTTGCTGCCTTCCAGGCGCGCGACCACGTTGTGCGAGGTGATCACGTCGGACTTGACCGCGTACTTCGCGCTCAGGCCCTCGCCCTTGAGCTCGACCGGCTTGAAGCCGCGGGTCTGCGCCTGCTTCTTCAAGGCGTCGAAGTCCAGGCCGGCGTCCTTGAACAGCTGCACCGCCAGGTCGCGCTGGATCCAGCCTTCGAGCTTGGGATGCACCGCGGCCGGATCGTCGCGCACCACGTCGAACATGGTGTTGGTGTTGGAGCTGGCCACGGTGCCCCAGCCGTAGGAGGCCGGCGCGGTCTCGTGCACCACCAGCACGCCGAGCGCGCCCTGGCGCGCGCCTTCCTCGTACTTGTAGGTCCAGCGGCCGTAGTAGGTCATGCCCTTGCCGTCGAAGTCGCCCTGGCCGGTCTCGAAATCGGGGTCGTTGATCAGCACCACCGCGATCTTGCCCTTCAGGTCCACGCCCTTGAAGTCGTCCCAGTCGCGCTCCGGCGCCTTGACCCCGTAGCCGACGAACACCAGCGGCGCGTTGGCGAAGTCGATCTGCGCCGAGCCGTCCATCGCCGCGCGCACGGCGATCTCCTGGCCCTGGGTCAGCGCCTGCGCCTTGCCACCGACGTCCAGCGACAGCGCCGGGGTGCCGACGATGTCGGCGCGCTGCAGCGGCACCGCCTGGGTCCACAGGCGCTTGCCGTCGACCAGGTCGCCGCCCGGCTGCAGGCCGGCGGCCTGGAACTGCCGGGCAAGGTAGGCGATGGTCTTGTCCTCGCCCGGCGTGGCCGGGCCGCGGCCCTCGTACTCATCCGACGCCAGCACCTTGACGTCCTGCGCGATGCGCTTGCCGTCGAACGTCGGCGTCGCGGCCATCAAGGCGGTCGAGACCGACATCGCCAGCATTCCCACTACGAGCTTGTTCACCACTACACCCCGGGCTGATCAGGAACAGCCTTCGAGTGTAGGCCAAGCCCGCGGCCGAAAGCGTGGCCCGGTCCGCAGCGCCGGCCATGACCAATGTCACTGGATATCGGGCATCCTGCCGGCCAGCAGCGCAGCCCGCCGCCGCGACCGATCCGGGCAACCGGCATCGCCGGCCCGTGCTTTGGCGTTACCAATGCGCGCGGAAGCGGCGCCGCTCGCGTCAGCGCGGGCCGTGGCATGTACCGCGGCATTCGGTCGCACCCGCTCCGCGCAACCGCTGGTCCTGCCGTTCCCCGGCCGGTTCATCGCATGCCATGGCCTTGGCCGCCGGTACGTCCGGCGCGGCAACCACGGCACGACCGGGGGGCGAGCTCCCCGGTCGCCCCCGTACGCCTCGCGCAACCGCTTCCGGGTACCGATTGGCGTCGGGCATCAGCGGTCAAAGCCCCGTTCCCATCGGGGCGAGAAGGCACGACTCGCAAGCCACGCGCCTTCTCCCCGAAGGGAGAAGGAATCACCGACTTGACGCCAATCAGGTCCGCAGCGACGTCGGCACGCCCGCCGATACGGAACACTAGAATGCGTACGAGCGCACTGTTTGCACGCGGCGGCATCAACAAACGCGGCGCGCGGCCGATAACGCAGGTGAAGCGCCCCGCGCCCACCGGACCCACTTATGTACGCTGTGAACCTCCTCAGGCGCCGTGTCGCCGACCTGCCCCTCAACCGCAAGTTCGTCGTGCTGTGCGCGCTGCTCGCGCTCGGCGTGGTGCTGCTGGCGGTCGCCTCCGCGCGCCTGCAGTACCTGGACCTGACCGCCGCGCGCAAGCAGAGCGTCAAGACCCAGGTGGAGATGGGCATGACGGTGATGCAGCACTACGCCGACAAGGCCAAGCGCGGCGAGATCAGCGAGGACGAGGCCAAGGAAGCGGCGCGCGCCACCCTGGCGGACATGAGCAGCAACGGCGGGGTCGACTACTTCTTCATCACCGACCCGTCGATGCGCATCGTCATGCATCCCAAGCGCAAGGTCGGCACCGACATGAGCGACTACAAGAGCGATGCCGGCGAGTACGTCTACCGCGACATCCAGAAGGCCATCCGCGACGGCGACGGCTTCAGCTACTACAGCGCGCCCAAGCCCGGCAAGAAGGAACAGCTGCCCAAGATCAGCTACGCGCAGGCGTTCCCGCAGTGGAACTGGGTGCTGGTGATGGGCGTGTACGCCGAGGACATCCAGGTCCAGGCCTGGGGCTTCACCCGCCTGCTGACCCTGATCGGCGCCGCGCTGGTGGCGGTGGTGGTCTTCCTGTGCTGGCTGATCGCCAGCGCGATCGGCACCCCGCTGCGCGCGGCCACCCGCGCCGCCGGCGCGATCGCGGCCGGCCGCTTCGACAACGACATCCGGGTCGAATCGCGCGACGAAACCGGCCAGCTGATGCTCAGCATGCAGCAGATGCAGACCCAGCTGCAGCGCTTCAACGGCGAGATGCAGACGATGATCCGCCTGCAGCAGGGCGAGGACATCGGCCACCGCATGCCCGAGGACTTCCCCGGCGACTACGGCACCCTCGCGCACGGCGTCAACACGGTGGTGTTCGAGCACCTGGACGCGATCGGCGAGGCGATGGAGATCATGGGCGAGTATGGCCGCGGCGACCTGCGCCGCGACATGCGCCGCCTGCCCGGCCAGCGCGCCGCGCTGCACGAGGCGCTGGACACGGTCAAGCGCAACCTGTCGGCGATCAACGGCGACATCGCGCGCCTGGCCGATGCCGCCGCGCGCGGCGACTTCTCCGCACGCGGCGACCAGGCGCGCTACCAGTTCGCCTTCGCCGAGATGGTGCAGGCGCTCAACCGGCTGATGCAGCAGGCCGAGGCCGGCCTGTCCGACGTCGGCCGGATCATGGCCGCGATCGCCGACGGCGACCTGTCCCAGCGCGTGGACGCGCATTACGAGGGCGCGTTCGGCCACCTCGCCGAGGCCGCCAACCGCACCGCCACGCAGCTGACCGAGATCGTGCGCGGCATCCAGCACTCGGCCGATTCGATCAACACCGCCGCCAGCGAGATCGCCACCGGCAACGCCGACCTGTCGGTGCGTACCGAACAGCAGGCCGCCAACCTGGAAGAGACCGCCGCCTCGATGGAGGAACTCACTTCCACGGTGCGCCAGAACGCCGACCATGCCCGCCAGGCCAACCAGCTGGCGCTCGGCGCCGGCAGCGTCGCCACCAGCGGCGGCCGCGTGGTCGAGGACGTGGTCACCACGATGGCCTCGATCAGCGCGGCGTCCTCGCGCATCTCCGACATCATCGGCGTGATCGACGGCATCGCCTTCCAGACCAACATCCTGGCGCTCAATGCCGCGGTGGAAGCGGCGCGCGCCGGCGAGCAGGGCCGCGGCTTCGCGGTGGTGGCCTCGGAAGTGCGTACCCTCGCCCAGCGCTCGGCCGATGCCGCCAAGGAGATCAAGCAGCTGATCTCCGATTCGGTCGGCCGCGTCGAGCAGGGCTCGGCGCTGGTCGCGCAGGCCGGCAGCACCATGGCCGAGGTGGTGAGTTCGGTGCAGCGCGTGACCGACATCATGGCCGAGATCACCGCCGCCAGCACCGAGCAGAGCGCCGGCATCGAGCAGGTCAGCCACACCGTGGTGCAGCTGGACGAGATGACCCAGCAGAACGCCGCGCTGGTGGAGGAAGCCACCGCCGCCGCGCGCAGCCTGGAAGAACAGGCGGCCGGGCTGACCCGCGCGATCGCGGTGTTCCGGCTGGTGCCGGAAGCCGGCCAACCGGCGCGACTGCTGCGCGCGGTCGAAGCGGCCTGAGCCCGGCCTTCCGGGCGCCCCCATCCGCCCTTCGGGCACCTTTCCCCCGCAAGCGGGGGAAGGGACATTCGAACGCTGCGCAAGCAGTGGCGGTCACCGCCACTACCCACGCTCTTCCCTTCTCCTGCTTGTGGGAGAAGGTGGCGCACAACGCCGGACGAAGGGCCTCGTCCGAAACAGGAAAGCAACAGAACGCCGCGCGGGCCGCGACAACCGCCGCCACGGCCCATGCTCTCCCCTTCTCCCGCCTGCGGGAGAAGGTGGCGCGCAGCGCCGGATGAGGGAACTCGCCGGGAACAGCGCGAACGCAACCCGACCCTGTGCAGCGGAGCCCGCCATCCGCCGCCTTGCATCGACCCAGCGCATGCCGAAAGGCATTTGCAGCCCCCGGAAGCAGCCACTACCCTCGGCCGATCGATATGTCCAAGGAGTGACGCATGCTTCGTCCGCTGTCCCTGCTGATCGCCGGCATCCTCGGCGCCGGCGCCGCCACCTACCTGCCGCCGGCCGCTGCCGCGCCGGCCACGCTGTCCACGGCGCCGCAGAGCGAGTCGATCCCCGACATCGCCTACGAGCGCTTCACCCTGCCCAACGGGCTGACGGTGATCGTGCACGAGGACCGCAAGGCGCCGGTGGTGGCGGTGAGCATCTGGTACCACATCGGCTCCGGCGACGAACCGGCCGGCAAGACCGGCTTCGCGCACCTGTTCGAGCACCTGATGTTCTCCGGTTCGGAAAACCGCAAGGGCACCTACTTCCAGCCGTTCGAGAAGGTCGGCGCCACCGACATGAACGGCACCACCTGGTTCGACCGCACCAACTACTTCGAGACCGTGCCGACCACCGCGCTGGACATGGCGCTGTGGATGGAGTCCGACCGCATGGGCCACCTGCTCGGCGCGATCGGGCAGAAGGAGCTGGATACCCAGCGCGGCGTGGTGCAGAACGAGAAGCGCCAGGGCGAGAACCGCCCGTACGGCCGCGTCGACCAGAACATCCTGTCCAACATCTTCCCGGCCAACCACCCGTACCAGCACGACACCATCGGCTCGATGGAAGACCTCGACGCCGCCTCGCTGGACGACGTCAAGCAGTGGTTCCACGACAACTACGGCGCCGCCAACACCACCCTGGTGCTGGCCGGCGACATCGACGTGGCCGAGGCGCGCGCCAAGGCCGAGAAGTACTTCGGCGACATCCCGGCCGGCAAGCCGGTGCCGCGCCAGCAACCGTGGATCACCCCGCTGCCGCGGCAGACCCGCGGCGTGCAGCACGACCACGTCGCGCAGCCGCGCATCTACCGCACCTGGGTGGCGCCGCAGCTGGGCACCGACGACGCGATCCAGCTGGACCTGGCCACCACCGTGCTCGGCGGCGGCAAGACCTCGCGCCTGTACCAGCGCCTGGTCTACCAGGACAAGCTGGTCGACGACGTGTCCGCGTCGATCCAGCCGTTCGCGCTGGCCAGCCAGTTGCAGATCCAGGCCGACGTCAAGGACGGCGTGGACCCGGCCCGGGTCGAGGCGGCGATCGCCGACGAACTGCGCAGGTTCGTCGCCGAGGGCCCCACCGCCGACGAGCTGCAGCGTGCCCAGGTCAGCTACCGCGCCGGCTTCGTGCGCGGCCTGGAGAAGGTCGGCGGGTTCGGCGGCAAGGCGGTGATCCTGGCCGAGGGCCAGGTCTACCGCAACGACCCGGGCGCCTACCGGCAGGACCTGCAGCGCGCCGCGGCCGCCACCGCCGCCAGCGTGCGTACCGCCTCGGCCACCTGGTTCGGCAAGGGCGACTACCTGCTGACCGTGCTGCCGGCCGGCGAGGGCTTCGATCCGGTCGCCGAGGACAAGCGGGTGGTCGCGCTCGGCGAAGCTGCCGGCAAACCGGCGCCGAAGCTGCCGCCGGCCGCCACGTACCGCGTCGGCAAGCCGCAGGTCGACCGCAGCACCGGCGTGCCGGAGACCACCCGGTTCCCGAGCCTGAGCTTCCCGGCCTTGCAGCGCGGCAAGCTGAAGAACGGCATCGAGGTGGTGCTGGCCGAGCGCCACACCATTCCGGTCACCCAGATCGAACTGCTGTTCGACGCCGGCTACGCCGCCGACCAGGGCCACAAGCTCGGCACCGCCAGCTTCACCGCGGCGCTGATGAACGAGAGCACCCGCACCCTGGATTCGGTGGAAGTGGCGCAGCGACGCCAGCGCCTGGGCGCCATCACCGGCGTGGACTGCGACCTGGACGCCTGCAGCGCCTCGCTCAATGCGCTCAACGACCAGTTGCAGCCGTCGCTGGAGCTGTTCGCCGACATCGTGCGCAACCCGGCGTTCAAGCCCGACGACATCGAGCGCATCCGCGGCCAGTGGCTGGCCGGCATCGCCCAGGAGAAGACCCAGCCCACCGGCCTGGCGCTGCGCACGCTGCCGCCGCTGCTGTACGGCAGCGACCACGCCTACGGCATTCCGTTCACCGGCAGCGGCACCGAGGCGGCGATCAGGTCGCTGGGCGCCGCCGACCTGGGCGGCTTCCACGACACCTGGCTGCGTCCGGACAACGTGCGCATCCTGGTCGCCGGCGACACCACCCTGGACCGGATCATCCCGCAGCTGGACGCCGCCTTCGGCGACTGGAAGGCGCCGGCCACGGCGATTCCGCGGAAGAACATCGCCAGCGTCGCCGCCCAGCCGGCGCCGCGCGTATACCTGATCAACCGCGCCGATGCGCCGCAGTCGCTGATCCTGGCCGGCCTGCTCGCGCCCTCGACCAAGGCCGACAACAACCTCGCCATCGGCGTGGCCAACGGCGCGTTCGGCGGCACCTTCACCTCGCGGCTGAACATGAACCTGCGCGAGGACAAGCGCTGGGCCTACGGCGCCAACAGCTTCATGATGGATGCGCAGGGGCAGCGCCCGTTCCTGTTCTACGCGCCGGTGCAGACCGACAAGACCGCCGAGTCGGCGGCCGAGGTGCTGAAGGAGGCCAGCGCGGTGATCGGCGACAGGCCGCTGACCGAGGAGGAGATCGACAAGATCAAGAACCAGCGCATCCGCGCCCTGCCCGGCAGCTTCGAGACAACCACCGCGGTGCTCGGCGCGGTCGAGGGCATCGTCCAGTACGGCCGTCCGGACGACTACGTGCAGACGCTCAAGCAGCGCCTGGAGGCGATCGACCAGCCGGCCGGCCAGGCCGCGATCCGGCAGATCGTCGATCCCCGGGCGATGACCTGGGTGATCGTCGGCGACCTCAAGCAGATCGAGGCGCCGGTCCGCGCGCTCAAGCTCGGCCAGGTGCAGGTGATCGACGCCGACGGCAAGCCGGCCAAGCCGTGACCGGCCACGGCGTCCCGTTCCCCCGGGGACGGGACGCCGGTCCAGGCATCCCGAACTGCGTTGCCGCAGCCTGATCGGCGCCAGTACCGCCAGGTTCCTTCTCGCTTCGGCGGAAGGGGATGCGAAGCCCTCGCCCCACCCCCTGGACCACATCTCGTACGGATTGCCCCTCCCTTCTCCCGCTTGCGGGAGAAGGTGCCCGAAGGGCGGATGAGGGCCGCTCCTGCCCAAAGAAAAGGCCGCCCGGAGGCGGCCTCTTCCACATCACCCAGGTGATGGATTACTTCACCAGCGAGGCGATCGCCGCGCCGAGGTCGCCCGGCGAACGGACAGTCTTGACGCCCGCGGCTTCCATCGCGGCGAACTTGCCTTCCGCGGTGCCCTTGCCGCCGGAAGCGATCGCGCCGGCGTGGCCCATGCGCTTGCCGGCCGGGGCCGAGGCGCCGGCGATGAAGCCGACCACCGGCTTCTTCACGTACTTGGCGATGTACTCGGCGCCGGCTTCCTCGGCGTCGCCGCCGATCTCGCCGACCATGATGATGCCCTCGGTCTGCGGGTCCTCGTTGAACAGCTTCAGGCAGTCGACGAAGTTCAGGCCGTTGATCGGGTCGCCGCCGATGCCGATGCAGGTGCTCTGGCCCAGGCCGACCTCGGTGGTCTGCTTGACCGCTTCATAGGTCAGCGTGCCCGAGCGCGACACGATGCCG
Source organism: Lysobacteraceae bacterium (assembly GCA_003505795.1). Lineage (GTDB taxonomy): Bacteria > Pseudomonadota > Gammaproteobacteria > Xanthomonadales > Xanthomonadaceae > UBA8801. Next base: position 8,757 of record DNXT01000334.1, read on the forward strand.
ATCTTGCCCGGCTTGTGGATGTGGCCGGGCATGATGCCAATCTTGCACTCGCCCGGGGTGATCACGCCCGGGCAGTTCGGCCCGATCAGCACGGTGTCCGGGTGCGAACGGTTGAGCACGTTCTTCACGCGCAGCATGTCCAGCACCGGGATGCCCTCGGTGATGCAGACGATGACCTTGATCCCGGCCGCGGCCGCTTCCAGGATCGCGTCGGCCGCGAACGGCGGCGGCACGTAGATCACCGAGGCGTCGGCGCCGGTGCTCTGCACCGCGTCGGCGACGGTGTTGAACACCGGCAGGTCGATGTGGGTGGTGCCGCCCTTGCCGGGGGTGACGCCGCCGACGACCTGGGTGCCGTACTCGATCATCTGGGTGGCGTGGAAGGTGCCCTGCTGGCCGGTGAAGCCCTGCACGATCACCTTGGTCTTCTTGTTGATCAAAACGCTCATGGAGAATTCCTGGTTCGGTGACGTGGGTTAGGCGGCCTTGACCGCAGCGACGACCTTCTTGGCGCCGTCGTTGATGTCGTCGGCCGGGATGATGGCCATGCCGCTGTCGCGCAGCAGCTGCTTGCCCTCTTCCACGTTGGTGCCTTCCAGGCGCACCACGACCGGCACCTTGACGCCCACTTCCTTGACCGCGGCGATGATGCCCTCGGCGATCATGTCGCAGCGGACGATGCCGCCGAAGATGTTGACGAAGATGCCCTCGACCTTGTCCGAGGACAGGATCAGCTTGAACGCCTCGATCACGCGCTGCTTGTTGGCGCCGCCGCCCACGTCCAGGAAGTTGGCCGGCTCGCCGCCGTTGAGCTTGATCACGTCCATCGTCGCCATCGCCAGGCCGGCGCCGTTGACCATGCAGCCGATGTTGCCGTCCATGGTGACGTAGTTGATGTCCAGCTCCGAGGCCGTCACTTCGGTCTCGTCTTCCTGCGACTTGTCGCGCAGCGCGACCAGGTCCTTGTGGCGGAAGTTGGCGTTGTCGTCGCTGTTGAACTTGCCGTCCAGCGCGTACAGGTTGCCGTCGTCCAGGATCGCCAGCGGGTTCAGCTCGACCAGCGACAGGTCCTTCTCGTTGAACAGGCGGTACAGGTTGACCATGATGCCGGCGAACTGGCCGGCCTGCTTGGCGGTCAGGCCCAGCTTGAAGCCGATGTCGCGGCCGTGGTAGCCCTGCACGCCCTCGACGAAGTCGACGTTGAGGGTGTGGATCTTCTCGGGGGTCTCGTTGGCGACCTGCTCGATCTCCACGCCGCCCTCGGACGAGGCGATGTAGGTGATGGTCTGGGTACCGCGATCGACCAGCACCGACAGGTACAGTTCCTTGACGATCTCGCCGGCGGTGGTCACCAGCACCAGGTTGATCGGCAGCTCGACGCCGGCGGTCTGGTAGGTGGCCATTTTGGTGCCGAGCAGCTTCTCGGCCACTGCCTTCACGTCGTCGACGGTCTTGCAGAACTTGACGCCGCCGGCCTTGCCGCGGCCACCAGCGTGGATCTGCGCCTTGACCATCCAGGGGCCAGCGCCCAGCGACTTGGCGGCTTCAACCGCTTCTTCCGGGGTGGCGGCGACCTTGCCGGCCGGGACCGGGATGCCGTATTCGGCAAGCAGTTGTTTTGCCTGGTATTCGTGGAAATTCATGCGTCACCGTGGGTAAAGGAAACGACCGCTGCACACCCCGGCGGCCACCGTACGGAGGCGGCCCAGCGGGCGCGAGCGGGCCGCCCATTGTCGCCGACCACGGCCCCGGGCGCAAAATCCGGCCATCGCTTTCGCGGCCGGATCGGTGCGGCCGGCTTCATCCCGCCGCGCGCCGCCTATACTGCCGGCTCCGCCGCCCGCCAGGGATTCAGGCTTGCCCCACAGCTTATCGCCCCTCGCCTGGATCGAATCGGCGCCCCGCCGCGAGCTGTATTTCTTCGCCCTGTTCCGGGTCCTGGTGGCCGGGCTCATCGCCGCGCTGGTGTTCAGCCCCTTGTCCATGCTGGTCGGAGACCCGCGCTATCCGGCCCTGGCCCGCTCGGTCGCGGTCGGCTACCTGCTGCTTGCGCTGCTCCTGCTGTTCTGGGGCCGCAACGAACGCTACATGACCCTGATCGTGTTCGCCTGCGCCCTGGCCGACATCGCCGCCGCCGGCCTGATCACCCATGCCCTGCCGAGCGCCAGCGCCGGCGTGGCGATGATGCTGCTGTTCAACATCGCCGCCGCGGCGATGCTGACGCCGCTGCGCTACGGCATGGCCATCGCCCTGCTCGCCAGCATCGTCACCGTGCTGGAGTACGTGTGGACCCAATTGGACGACGGCAACGCCAGCCGGACCCTGGCCGAGTTGGCCATGTTCACCACCAGCTACCTGGCCCTGGCCTACATCTGCCACCAGATCGGCCAGCGCGCGCGCAGCAACCAGGCCCTGGCGGAAAAGCGCGGCGCCGAAATCGCCAACCTTTCCGAGATCAACGAGCTGATCATCCGGCGCATGCGGACCGGCGTGCTGGTGGTGGATGCCGGCAACCGGATCACCCTGGCCAACGAGGCCGCCACGATCCTGCTCGGCGACGGCGAGGGCCATGGCGACGCGGGCCCGCCGGACCTGGCCAGCGCCGCGCCGGAACTGGCCCGCCGCCTGCAGCGCTGGCGCAACGGCTGGACCCAGGACGAGGCCCCGCTGCAGCTGTCGTCCGACCAGCCCGAGGTCCAGCCGCGCTTCGCCCGGATGCTGGCCCACAGCGACATGACCCTGGTGTTCCTCGACGACGCCACGGTGGTGTCGCGGCGAGCCGAGTCGCTGACGCTGTCGGCGATGGGACGCTTCTCGGCCAGCCTGGCGCACGAGATCCGCAACCCGCTGGCGGCGATCAACTACGCCTCGCAGCTGCTGGAAGAGTCGCCGGCGATCGGCGAGGCCGACCGCCGGCTGCTGCAGATCATCCACCAGCAGTGCCAGCGCACCAACGGCATCGTCGAGAGCGTGCTCGGGCTGGCCCGGCGCGAGCGCGCCAACCCCGAGAACATCGACCTGGCCGCGTTCGTCCGCCGTTTCGTCCTGGAATACCGGCAGACGCTGTCGGTGGAGAACGACAGCCTCGAAGCCATCATCGGCCAGCCCTCGGTGCCGGCCCTGGTCGACCCCAAGCACCTGCACCAGATCCTGACCGCGCTGGTGCACAACGCGCTCAAGTACGGCCGGGTGATGGAGGAGCCTGCGCGCGTGCGCCTGCGCGTGGCGGTGCAGGAGCGCAGCCCGGTGGTGGACGTCATGGACCGCGGCCCCGGCATTCCCGAGGCCGTGGCCGCGCAACTGTTCCGACCGTTCTTCACCACCTCCGAGCACGGCACCGGGCTGGGCCTGTACATCGCCCGCGAACTGTGCCGCGCCAACCAGGCCCGCCTGGAGTACGTGGCGGTTCCTGCCGGCGGCGCCTGCTTCCGCGTCATCCTGCCCGGGCCGCACACGCTGCTGCCGGCCTAGCGACCCCATCCAGCACGGCAGAATTGGGCAAAATTTGTCGGAATTGGCCCACCTCGGCTATCTTGCACAATCATGAACGAAAGCCGAAGCGCCCTGGTTGTCGACGACGAGCGCGACATCCGCGAACTCCTGGTACTCACCCTCGGCCGGATGGGCCTGCGCATCAGCACCGCCGCCAACCTGGCCGAAGCACGCGAACTGCTCGCCAGCAACCCCTACGACCTGTGCATCACCGACATGCGTCTGCCCGACGGCAACGGCATCGAGCTGGTCACCGAGATCGCGCGCAGCTACCCGCAGACGCCGGTGGCGATGATCACCGCCTTCGGCAGCATGGACCTGGCGGTGGAGGCGCTGAAGGCCGGCGCCTTCGACTTCGTCAGCAAGCCGGTGGACATCGGCGTCCTGCGAGGCCTGGTCCGGCACGCGCTGGAGCTCAACAACAGCGAACGCCCGGCTCCTGCCGCGACGGCGCCGGAACAGGCGAGCCGCCTGCTCGGCGACTCGCCGGCGATGGGCGCGCTGCGCAACACCATCGCCAAGGTCGCGCGCAGCCAGGCGCCGGTCTACATCCTCGGCGAATCCGGGGTCGGCAAGGAACTGGTCGCCCGCACCATCCACGAACAGGGCGCGCGCGCGGCCGGCCCGTTCGTGCCGGTGAACTGCGGCGCGATCCCGGCCGAGCTGATGGAAAGCGAGTTCTTCGGCCACAAGAGGGGCAGCTTCACCGGCGCCCACGCCGACAAGCCGGGCCTGTTCCAGGCCGCCAGCGGCGGCACCTTGTTCCTGGACGAAGTCGCCGAACTGCCGTTGCAGATGCAGGTCAAGCTGTTGCGGGCGATCCAGGAGAAGTCGGTACGCCCGGTCGGCGCCTCCAGCGAGGTCCCGGTCGACGTACGCATCCTGTCGGCCACCCACAAGGACCTGGGCGAACTGGTGGCCGACGGCCGCTTCCGCCACGACCTCTACTACCGCATCAACGTGATCGAGCTGCGGGTGCCGCCGCTGCGCGAGCGCGGCGGCGACCTGCCGCAACTGGCCGCATCGATACTGGCGCGCCTGTCCAGGAGCCATGGCCGTCCGATCCCGCTGCTGTCCCCGTCCGCCCTCGACGCACTGAACGGCTACGGCTTCCCGGGCAACGTGCGCGAGCTGGAGAACGTGCTGGAGCGGGCCCTGGCCCTGGCCGAAGACGACCAGATCAGCGCCGGCGACCTCAGGCTTCCGCAGCACAACGGCCTCCGCGCGCACGGCGCCGCGCCCGGCACGGGCGAGCCGCAGGAAGCGGTCGTCGACATAGACCCCTCCTCGGCCGCGCTGCCTTCCTATATCGAGCAGCTCGAGCGTGCCGCCATCCAGAAGGCGCTGGAGGAGAACCGCTGGAACAAGACGCGTACCGCCGCCCAGCTGGGCATCACCTTCCGCGCGTTGCGCTACAAGCTGAAGAAGCTGGGGATGGACTGATACAGACGCCCCCCCTGGCAAGATGGGACAGGAAGACCCGCACACCGACCGGGAAACGGAAGGCAACGGACCGAAAGACATTGTGAAGGCATCCAGGCCAGTCACGCCCTCCCGCTCGGAAGCGCCTTTGCCGGCATCATCTGCTAGACCCAGGCGATTCCGATTCCGGCTCGACCAGAAGAGCGTGGACGCCGTGGTCGCGGAGATCAGGAAAGCGGCCAACGGGGCGGCCTGTTGGCAGCGGCCACCAATGCATTCGGCAGCAATGCCAGGGCTTGATCATGGCAGGACTGACCTACGTGGCCCTCCATGGCGTAGCCATTCTGGTAGAAGGTGTCAAGATAGACGACGAGGAGCGAAAGCCATGAACCTTGATTTCGTGATGACCTATGGCTTCCCGATCGTCGGCGGGTTGATGGCACTACTGGCCGCGGCAGTGGTCCTGGTGGCGAAACGCCAGAACGAGAACAAGCACGACCGCCGCTGATTCCCGCGGCGGCACCCGGCCACATTCCTGCGCTTAGCAGGAGCAGCAAGCCGCAATGGCACGTTCGTCGAGAAAGCGCCATCGCGGCTAGCACCGTTCAGGTACGGATACTCAATCCTTGGTGACGCGGTTGATCTCGGCCAGGCTGGTGATGCCCTGCGCCGCCTTTTTCAGCGCGGACTGGCGCAGATCGTTGATGCCGATGCCCTGCGCCGCTTCGGCGATCTGCATCGCATTGCCCCCCTCGAGCACGATCGCGGCGATCTCGTCGGTCATCGGCATGACCTGGTAGATGCCGGTACGGCCCTTGTAGCCCTCGGTGCAGTCGTCGCAGCCGACCGGCTCGTAGAGCTCGATGCCCTGGGCGATCTGCTCGGCGGTGAAACCCTCGGCCAGCAGCGCGTTCTCCGGCAGCTGCACCGGCCGCTTGCACCTGCTGCACAGCCGCCGCGCCAGGCGCTGGGCGATCACCAGGGTCACCGAGCTGGTGATGTTGTACGGCGCGATGCCCATGTTCATCAGGCGCGCGATGGTCTGCGGCGCATCGTTGGTATGCAGCGTGGACAGCACCATGTGGCCGGTCTGCGCCGCCTTGATCGCGATCTCGGCCGTCTCCAGGTCGCGGATTTCGCCGACCATGATGATGTCAGGGTCCTGGCGCAGGAACGAACGCAGCGCCGCGGCGAAGGTCATGCCGCGCTTGTTGTTCTGCTGCACCTGGTTGACGCCGGGCAGGCGGATTTCGACCGGGTCCTCGGCGGTGGAGATGTTGCGGGTCTCGTCGTTGAGGATGCCCAGCGCGGTGTACAGCGACACCGTCTTGCCCGAACCGGTCGGACCAGTCACCAGCACCATGCCGTAGGGCTTGTGGATCGCATCCAGGAACAGTTTCTGCTGCTCCGGCTCGTAGCCGAGCTTGTCGATGCCGAGCTTGGCCGCGCTGCCGTCGAGGATACGCAGCACGATCTTCTCGCCGAACAGGGTCGGCAGGGTACTGACGCGGAAGTCGATCTGCTTGGTCTTGGACAGGTTGAGCTTGATGCGGCCGTCCTGCGGCACCCGCTTCTCGGCGATGTCCAGCTGCGACATGACCTTCAGGCGCGCGGCGATGCGCTGGTTCAGCTTGACCGGCGCCCTGGCGACGTTCTTGAGCAGGCCGTCGATGCGGAACCGCACCCGGTAGTCTTCCTCGTACGGTTCGAAGTGGATGTCCGAGGCGCCCTTGCGGATCGCATCGACCAGCACCTTGTTGACGAACTTGACCACCGGCGTGTCGTCGCCCTTGGCGTCGACGCCGGCATCCCCGCCGGCCCCCATGTCCTCGTCGCCGGCGGAGACATCGAGGTTGTCGATTCCTCCTTCGTCCCCTTCGCCCAGTGCATCTCCCAACGAACTGTTGTTGGCATGCCACTGCTCGAGCGTGCGCCGTATCTGGTCGTCATCGACGAGGATCGGCTCCACCACCAGGTTGGTATGGAACTTGATGTCGTCCAGTGCACGGGTCTGGGTGGGATTGCTGACCCCCACGAACAGCTTGTTGCCGCGCTTGAACAGCGGCAGGACATGATGCTTCTGAAGCAGCTCCTCGCTGACCAGCTTCATCGCGTTCTGGCTGGCATCGAAAGCCGAGACATCGAGCAGGGGCATCCCGAACTCGACGGAATTGGCCGCCGCCAACTGTGACGCGGACACCAGTTTCTTCTCTGCGAACCACTGCGGCAACGGCACCTTTGCGCCAGCGGCCTGGTCCATTGCGGCCCGCGCTGTGCTCTCTTCAAGTGCCCCGTCCTGCACCAGACGGCGGGCAATACCCGTGATTCCTACGAGATTGGCAGTAACGGCATTCATCCGGTTGGGTCCCCTGCTTGCGCCGGAAAGAGTACTGCAAATTCCGCGCCAGCTCCCACTCGGGAGCCCAAATCGCCCGCCCTCTCCGGCTCACGCCGAATCCTGCCCCCTCTCCGACCGCGGGAGAGGGGGGCTGGGGTGAGGGCCGCTTCCCCATACAGCGCCAGCAACGGACCTCAACCCGAACCACTTCCGTCCAGGGCCGCTCCTGCATTGACGCTGACCTCGGCCTCCGCAAGGATTACCATTGCCGGCGGGGACCACCGGGGAAACGCGTTTGAGCAACATCACCATCATCCTGCCCGCCAAGAACGAGGCGGAAGGCCTGCGCACGACACTGCCCAGGCTTCGCGCGCATTTCCCCGAGGCCGAGCTGATCGTCGTCGACGACGGCTCGACCGACAACACCGCCCCGCTGGCCGCCGAACTCGGCGCACGGGTCCTGAGCAGCCCGTACTCCATGGGCAACGGCGCCGCGATCAAGCGCGGCGCACGGGCGGCAGGCGGCGACATCCTGGTGTTCATGGACGCCGATGGCCAGCACGACCCGGCGCATATCCCCGCGTTGCTGGACAAGCTCGACGAGGGCTACGACATGGTCGTGGGCGCCCGCGACGGCAGCGGCCAGGCCAACTTCCACCGCGGCGCCGCCAATACCTTCTACAACTGGCTGGCCAGCCGCATGACCGGCTTCGCGATCAAGGACCTGACATCGGGCTTCCGCGCCGCACGCGCGGAGAAGTTCCGCGAGTTCCTGCACCTGCTGCCGAACGGCTTCAGCTACCCGACCACCAGCACCATGGCGTTCTTCCGCAGCGCCTACCCGGTAGCCTACGTACCGATCCCGGTCGCCAAGCGCGTGGGCAACGGCAGCCACATCCGCCCCATCAAGGACGGCATCCGCTTCCTGCTGATCATCTTCAAGATCGCCACGCTGTATTCGCCGTTGAAGCTGTTTGCGCCGGTGGCGGCCGCGTTCTTCGTCTTCGGCCTTGGTTACTACGGATACACTTTCGCCACCTCACATCGTTTCACGAACATGAGCGCACTGCTGTTCAGTGCCTCGGTAATCGTGTTTCTGATCGGCCTGATCTCCGAACAGATCACCAATCTGACCTACCGTCGCGATGCCTAATCGGCAAAAAGTTCTACTGGTCACCCGCAACTTACCCCCATTGCTGGGAGGAATGGAGCGGTTGAACTGGCACATGGTCGAGCAACTCTGCCATGCCGCAGACGTCCATGTGATTGCTCCGGAATACTCTGACATTCCGTCCTCAGCACGTGCCAGCTTACTGGCAGTCAAAGGCAAGCCGTTATGGCGGTTCCTGGCAGGCACTCTCTGGCGCAGCTTGAGCGACGCGTTTCATTGGCACCCGAACGTCATCATTGCTGGCAGCGGCCTGACGGCTCCATTTGTGTGGCTGGCTGCGCGAATCTGCGGTGCGAGAACTGCGGTGTATCTCCATGGTTTGGATATCGGCCTGCGACATGCGCTGTACACACTGGCTTGGCTGCCCTTCACCCGGAACATGGATGTCGTGATCGTCAACAGCACTTCAACGCATTTGTTGGCAATGAGCCGCGGTATCTGCGAAGAAAAGATTCGAATACTGCATCCTGGAGTCGCCCTGCCTGAACGGAAGGCAAGAAAGGACCAGGATAACTATGAGAACTTTCGGGCAGCACACGGATTGGGAGCCGGGCCGATTCTATTGTCGGTCGGTCGTCTCACAGAGCGGAAAGGACTACGCGAGTTCGTGCGAGACGTGTTTCCGCTGATCGCAAGCCAACACCCCGACATCCAACTGGCTGTCATAGGAGAGACCGCAAACAATGCGCTGGCGGCACGAAGTCAGTCCGTAGAAAGTATTCGCGCGGAAGCCGCCCAGCATTCACTAGCCGACCGAGTCCACTTCATCGGCGCGATAACCGACCGCACGGAATTGTCTCTCGCCTATGAGAGTGCGGCCGTCCATGTCTTTCCGGTACGCGAAATCATGGGGGATCCCGAGGGTTTCGGCATGGTCGCGATCGAAGCAGCCGCCCATGGACTGCCAACTGTCGCGTACGCCACAGGTGGCGTGGTCGATGCCGTGAGCGACGGAGTTTCCGGCTACCTGATCCCACCGCATGACGCAGAGGCATTTGCACATAAAGTCAGCGATTTATTGCAGGCTACCTTGCCTCCGGAGAACATGCTGCAATTCGCCTCGAAGTTCGCTTGGCCTGCCTTCGGTGCAGCCCTGCACGAGTCGCTCGATATCGCCAGCAGTGGAAGGGCACAAGCCGCCCAAAGGGGCGAACGATGAACCCATCACCTCGTTTGCCGCACGCCACCTTGGATCTGCAATCACGTAGCAGCAAGGCCAGGAAAATCGAACAATTGCTGGAATTGAGTACCACAGGAAAGCGGTTGAAACTGCTTGAAATAGGCGTCGGCAGCGGCGGCATCAGCCACCACTTTTCTACCCGTCCAGACCAGTACGAGGTGCATGCAGTAGATGTGGTGGATGGGCGCAGGGTCAAGGAGGGTTACGAGTTCACGCTCGTGAGCGATAGCAAACTCCCATTCGCCGACAGATCATTCGATATCGTAATAAGCAATCATGTGATCGAACACGTGGGAGACCGCGCCCGTCAGTTTCGCCATCTGAAAGAAATCTCACGTGTTCTGACTGAAGACGGCGTCGGCTACCTTGCGGTTCCAAATCGATGGATGCTGATCGAACCCCACTACGCGCTGCCGTTCCTCAGTTGGTTACCCCGCCGCTTCCGAAGCAGCTACCTCGCGCTTTCCGGCCGCGGACAGGTGTATGACTGCGAACCGCTTCAGTACCATGAACTGCACGCACTTCTTGAACGCGCCGGCCTCGACTATCGCCATCGGGAATTGGAGGCACTCCAGGTGATCCGTACTCTTGAGCCAGACAACCGCGCGGCCCGACTCCTCGGGCTGTTGCCTGGCACCGTAGTTGCACTTGCGCGCCCCCTTCTCCCCACCTTCATCTGTACGATTGGACATGCGACGCACGGCTCCAGCGCACGCTAAGCCCGCAGTGTGGTTCCCAACCATCCGTGCCGGCACAGGATCGGACGTTTTCACTCAAAGACTTTGCGAGGCGTTAACTGCGCGAGGTATACGAGCCGATATCACCTGGCTACCACATCGCGCTGAGTACCTGCCGTGGAGCATCGCCAAGCCTGAGAAGCCGGCTTGGGCCACTATTGTTCATATAAATACCTGGCTGCACCACTCACTTGTTCCCTACGGAGCACGGCTGGTGGCGACCATGCACCATAACGTGCATGACGACAACCTCGATCCGTTCAAACGCTGGCCACAACGGCTCTACCACCGCTGGTGGATCAAACCGATGGAAAGCTGGACTCTGCGGCATGCCGATCGTATTACAGCGGTCAGCCACTACACCGGGAGAGAGATTGAAAGGACCTTTCGAATTGCGGATACCCATGTCATCCATAACGGCATTGATCTGGATATATTCCGCCCCCCCCTCGAGCGCAAACGATCCCCATCGTTCCGTCTGCTCTACGTCGGATCATGGTCAGCGCGCAAGGGAACCGATCTACTGGCCCCGATCATGCGATGCCTGGGAGATGATTTCGAACTCGAGTATACCTGGGCATCGCACCGGCCAACGCCCCGCGATCTTCCGGCGAACTGCAGAAGCATTGGAAAACCCGACCTTGCCGGCCTAGTCACGGCCTATCAGCGCTGCGACGCATTGTTGTTCCCCAGTCGGCTGGAAGGTTTTGGTCAGGTCGTCGCTGAAGCCATGGGCTGCGGCCTGCCCGTGATCGCGAGAAATAGCTCGGCTCTTCCAGAAATCATCGATGCAGAGCACACCGGGATTCTGGTTGATGGGGACAACGCTGGACGTTATGCAGACGCCGCTATCGATCTACGCAACGACCAAGAGAAATGGAACATGATGTCCATCGCCGCCAGAAAGCGCGCCGAAGCCCATTTCGGCATTGAACGCATGATCGACCGTTACATCCTTCTCTACCATTCGATGATGAAAGGATACAATCCATGATACTGCAAGATGCCGAAACCGCACCGAGCAGGGACGTTTCGCACCTGAGAATCGCCAACCTGGGTAGTGGCGAACGCATCATCGAAGGTGCCGTCAACGTCGATTTCTACTCTAAGCGTGCTGACGTAAGGCACGATCTCAACAATTTCCCGTACCCATTTTCAAACGACGCTTTCGACGAAATCCATGCATGGAACGTCATCGAGCATCTGGATGACGTGATCACAGCGATGCACGAGATTCACCGCATCGGCAGCGATGGCTGCCTGATTCATATCCGCGTCCCCCACTTCCGCAGCGCCTGCCTTTATGAGGACCTGACTCATAGACGCGGCTTCGCGTGGCGGAGTTTCGACATCTTCACCGAAGAAGGAACCATATATGGAGACTATGCACACTGCCGCTTCGAGGTAGTTTCGCGCCAATACACGCCGTACTTCATCCCACTCCTGTACAAGGCACTGTCGAACTTTCCTTCAATGACAGACAACCTGCTGAGCAAGTACATACCCATGGCGTCTATCGAATTCGTTCTACGTGTCAGGAAAGCATGAGTCATGCATAGGGATTGGCAATAAGAGGCGCTTCGCCGCTCTTCTTTGCAAGCAGGAAGACACTTTCGAAGTTACCGGCGTCTTCCGTATCAAGGTGCAATTCAACCTCGCTGAAGCCGCCTCGACGCAATTCACGAAGGATCGAAGGCAGCGAGTACACATGCAATTGCATGGACTGCTCGAATATCGAGCGTGACCTCAGCACATTTCGGATCCAGTTCAAGGGTGGAAGGGTATAGCGGAGCTTGGTCAGCATCCGCAGCAGCGAATTAGCGTTGCAGGCAACGTAGACCTGGAATGCCAAGTAGCCGCCCGGCGCCACGCGCCGCGCCATTTCCTTGATGATCTTTCCGCCTCGTATCGGCGGCACATGCTGGAGCACCAGGTAAGAATGAACCAGGTCCGCATCACCGGCGACACGAGATAACTTGTCATCCGCGAGCACGGCCTCGATGTTGCCTAATCCTCGCTTCTCGCCATTGCGCTTCATCTCCGCAAGCATTGAAGGCGAAACGTCAACTGCGGACACCTGCGCACAGCGATATGCCAACGGAATGACCAATCGTCCCACGCCACAACCGACATCCACTGCTCGCCTCGGATTGAAGGGGCTCGCCTCACGACGTTCGATGGCCATGAATACAGCGGCAATGTGTGCCTCACCCGATGCGAAGAATTCCGCTTCGACATCGGCAGTCATGCCGTCACCCTGAAACTTTGGGATACTGAGAACTCCGAAGTACGGCGCGACAGCTCCCCACTTCTCCCAATCGCGATCGGTTCGACTCATCAAGCACCCTCGTTAATTTTCGTCCACAGCCAAGATCCGACCTCCTGCTCCTCGTCATCGGTGGCGCCGGCAGAGCCGAATCACTAGTCCTCCTCCCATCATCGCCATTGCCCACTCCGAACAGACCAATGCCATAGGCATACCGATGGCGCCATTACGATTGGCGAGCCAGATAGCCATGACAGCCAGTACAAGAAGTCCCGCGGACTCGAACCCGACGCGCATCCATGGCTGCCCCCGCGCCACGAGAACGTTACCAAATACGAGACGCAACGAGAGGCCCGGAACTACCCAGCACAACGTCCGCACAACCTCGCCAACGCCTTGGTAGGCATTTCCAAGAAAGAAATCCATCCAGGGCGCCAAATACCACAACACGCCTGAAAGCACTATTCCATAGAGAAATGCAATGCAGGACATCCATAGCACCAGTCGATTGGATGCCGCATTTCCATCATCGCCTTCGCGGAATAAACGAGGTAGTGCGGAGACAGCCAGTGCCATCACCGGCAGGACTACGGCCGCCATGATTCGGGTGCCTGCTGCGTACAACCCGGCTGCCGGAGCCGGCAGCAGACGAGCCGCCAGCGTCTTATCCAGTTCGGTGGGGCCATTACGACTTAGATCGGCAACAGCGAAACCCAACGCTTCGCGAAGCTCGTATCGCCTGGGCAAGCGCCAACGACATGGGTAAGGAAACGGCATGCCACGAGTGCCCCCCCATAAAGCCAGCACTGAGGCTGCCAGGTAACCGATCGCGTAGGCAACGACAGGTGCACGAGGCATAGCGGCCATCACTAGCAATGCACTCAGTAGACGCAATGCCAAGGGAGCGACCTGGAGCAACTGGGCACTGGCCACTCTGCCCAGCCCATGTCGGTCAGCCGCACACAGCACCAGTAGCGGCTGCAACACGATCTCTGCCAAGCCTATCGGCAGCAATATGCCGATCCCGAAGCCCCCGAAGCCAAATACCGAAAAGCTGACCATTAAATAGAAACATAGCGTAACGCTTCCCAACAGCAGGATAGTCGGAAACGCGTAGGCCAGCACTTCGTCGCGCTGCGAAGGGAGGCGGGCGACGATACGCATGAATATCAGCGGCATGCCAAATGCCGAAAGCGCCCCAAGGAAGATCGCCAGCGCAGCAGCACCGGCAAAGACGCCATAATTTTCGGGTCCCAGCAGCCGCGCTACCAGCAACAATGTCGCCGCCTGCAGCAAGAACCGCAGGCCGAACACCAGGGTGGTCAACAGCGTCGATCGTGCGATGCCCCCCCTCAAAGCAGAACCCCCGACTGAACTCCAGCCGTCCCGTTCCGCCCATTCAGTTCCGAATCGCCCAAGTCCATCATGTTTGGAAGCGTCCTACTACCCTAGCCGCCGAACCGTTGATGTCGACATCATTGAAGATACCTCGTTTGCCGGGTTGGCCACCGCATGCACCCAGGCCCAGACTCGATAGTATTGGCTGCATGGCAACAATTTCCGCCTCGCTATGCATGCCCGGCCTCTTATCTTGGTCATGCCGCAAAGAGCTGGACCACCGTGGAACTAAGGCTCCATGCCACGCATTTTCGCGCGCTCGATCACCGCGAGCGCCAATGCCTCATGCCCTCCTTTGCGCAGCCCATGGATCAATACCTGAAGGTACTCCGGTGTTTCAACGCTTCGATCCACTGCCTTATCCAGCAACTGCCGGGCCAGCGCCTCGTTCTTGCTATGGCGCAAGGCATGATCGGCTACCAGCGCATAGCTGTAAGGAGGGAATTGGACCTTCTCGAACATCAGCATGAAGGCCTGATCGAGCGCATCGTCGTCGAGCTCGACACCCTTCTCTCTGTTACCCAGCATTCCAAACAATGCACCCGTGGTCTGCGGTGTGATGGCACGGGTACGCAGGCGATCATGGAGCCGCGCCCAAAGCGCAGGGTTGGCAGGGCGCCCCTGCGCCGCATCCATCAAAATGAGAGATTGCTCGGCCAGGACGGACGCATTCGGCAACGAGGATTCGCGTTCGAATTCGCGGCGAGCAAAGTCGACGAAAGGAGACCCTGGATGGCCATCGGCCATTTCGTAATAGAGCACGCCAAGATCATGGGCCGCACGCGGTGACCCTGGGTTGAGCGAGGCCAACTCGGTAGCGAGCAGCAGTGGTTCACCCCATGTAGCTGAGCGCACAACTCCGAGGAAGCCGAACACCAGCACGATTGCGCCGATCGCGACCATCTTGATACCTGGGCCATCACGCACCGGGATACGACGAGCCAAGTCGGCCAATGCCACCAGCACCCCGAACAGGGCGAAGTAATTGCGGTGTTCGAATGCCAGCTCCAGCGGCACGACATTGCTGGTCAGCAGGTGAGCCGCGAAGAACCACAAGGCTCCGAGGGAAAGCAACGGCATCCGGCGACGCAGCCAGATCGCCCCGAATAGAAGAACCGACAGCAGAATCGCCCCCCCTGCCGTTGTCAGCGGGGAGAACAGCGAGGTCGAAGCTGTAAGATCGTCATAATAGAAGGGCATCCAACGCGGCAGGGGCAGCAGCATCTGCAGCAGATAGAACGGCAGTAGGCGCAACTGTGTAAGCACACGCTGCCAAGCACTGAAATCACGGGTGGCATACGCATCAGCACTGGCGTAATGCGGAAGGACGACGGCAACGAAGAGCAGCATCGCAACCACGACGCCGCCCGCATATGCCCAGCGCCAGAAGCGCTGAATCCGAGCATCGCCTGCCCGAAAGCCAAGCAGAGTTGACTCCAGCGCCAGCGTATAGGCCGGGAGCAGCGCGGCTGACTCCTTGCAGGCCAACGACAAGCCGAAAAGCGGCACGCAGGCACCGATCCAAACCCAACCATTGAGACCTTGCCCCTGCAGCTGACGCCCACGCAAATAGGCCAGCAATGCCAACAGGACGAAGGTCAGCGACATCGTTTCCATCCGTTGCACCACGTACAGCACCGTGGACACCTGCAACGGATGGATGGCCCACAACAGCGCTATAATCCACGCGGCACTGCGCGCCCACTGCCGGATGCCGGCCAGCAGCAGTAGCCTTATGCACAACAAGTAGACCAGCCAAGTATTGGCTAAATGCACCAAAAGCCCTGCCAACTTCCAGCCCCAGGGATCCAAGCCACCCAAGGCATAGTTCACAGCGAAACTCGCCATCGCTAGTTGGCGCCCCGAGCCACCGGGCTCAAAACTGAAGATCGCCCGTCGCAACGAGGACCAACTCAGATCACTTACGTGAATTCGGGTGTTCTGCACCAGCGCCGAGAAATCGTCGAAGACGAACGGTCCATGCAATCCCGCCCAATAGACCGAAGTCACCAGCAGGCACAGCATCACGACACGCAACACCGCCCCCGCACGATCGATTAGGCTCAACACAGACTCCTTTTGACTCCCTGCTTCAGCAGATGAACTTCAGCTCTCACAACCCGGCGGCCAAAAACGCGAATCAATGGACGCATCGACCTTGCACCGCCATTCACCGGACGCCAATCGGGCGATCTCAATGGTTTTTCCGTCGACCTTCGGATTTCCCTTTAATCTGCAACGGATATAGCCCGTTTCGCTTGGATCCATGCTGAGGGGAGCGCAGCGTGCGGTGCTGTCGGGCAAGCCGATCTCTCCCAGATCGAAGGTTGTGACGTTGTTGGCGATTACCTGGGACTCGAACATCGTGCGGCCGCCACTGACTTCCGCCAGACCTGCAGTCACCTGCGACTTGGCTACATAGTTCTGGTAAGCAGGTAAGGCAATGGCTGCGAGGATCGCAATGATCGCCACGACAATCATCAACTCGATGAGTGTGAAACCCCGTTGCTTCCCCATATAAAGCCCCCAAACTTTATTGGCAAAGTTTTTACAAGCCAGAAAAAAAAGAGGGGCGGTTCCGCCCCTCTTTAATTTTGTTGATCCCCTCAGGGATTATTGGGTGCAGCCACCCGGGATGAACTTCGTATCCAAGCCAGCAGACACGGTGCAGGCCCAAGTACCCGAAGGGCTACGGGTCAACGTAACGCTTTCGCCCTGAACCTTCGGATTACCCTTGAGGCCGCAGGAAATGGTCTGGCCACCGTCCAAAGCGAACGTTCCGGTCGCTGCGATGGTGCAACGCGGAGTGCTACCAGTCAGACCCAGGACGGCTGGATTGGTAGGATCTTCAGTACTACCGGACTGAATGCCTTCTTCGTAGGCGGTCACACCGCCACGAATGTCGGCCAGACCCGCGGTGACCTGCGACTTGGCAACGTAGTTCTGATAAGCCGGCAGCGCGATGGCGGCCAGGATGGCGATGATCGCGACGACGATCATCAGTTCGATCAGCGTAAAGCCCTGCTGCTTCTTCATGGTTACATCCCCTAGAGGTTGGTTGGAACGGAATTGATGACACCCGGTTGGGCACAGGTGCCGCGCCGACTACGCACGGCACCTAGCCGCGTGCAGGATCGTGGTAGCAGATTGCGTGCCAAATTTCCGGCACTCCCCGAAGCTGCTCCCCGGCGGCGATGATGGCAGCATTCCCCCGGATTGGAAGCCCCTCCGCCTGGAAATTGAGAGACACCCGGCACATCGCCAATAAGCGTCCATTAGTGACACTGAGCGTCACACCCCAACTGTAGCGAGCCCCCGGCCCTCCCGGAAGCGATCTGGTGCCACTTGGGCCGGAACCAGCTAACATGAGTCCATTCCGGCCTGGGGATGGCCGGACGGGGAACCTCATGTCCGCAAGCCGTAGCGCCATCAAGAACAAACCGGTGTCCCGCGACACCAGCCAGTTGTTGCCATTTGTCTGGGAGGGAACAGACAAGCGCGGCATCAAGATGAAGGGCGAACAGCCCGCCAAGAATGCCAATCTGCTTCGCGCTGAATTGCGCAAGCAGGGCATCAACGCAAGCGTAGTCAAGCCCAAACCCAAGCCCTTGTTCGGCGCTGCCGGCAAGAAGGTTACTCCGAAGGACATCGCCTTCTTCAGCCGCCAGATGGCGACCATGATGAAGTCCGGCGTACCGATCGTCGGCGCCCTGGAAATCATCGGCAGCGGGCACAAGAACCCGCGCATGAAGAAGATGGTCGGCGAGATCCGCACCGACATCGAGGGCGGCTCCTCGCTGTACGAGGCGATCAGCAAGCACCCGGTGCAGTTCGACGAGCTGTATCGCAACCTGGTGAAGGCGGGCGAAGGCGCAGGCGTCCTTGAGACCGTGCTCGATACCGTCGCCACCTACAAAGAGAACATCGAAACACTCAAGGGCAAGATCAAGAAGGCGCTGTTCTACCCTGCCATGGTGATGGCCGTGGCCCTGCTGGTCAGTTCCATCCTGCTGGTCTGGGTGGTGCCGCAGTTCGAGGACGTTTTCAACGGCTTCGGCGCAGAACTGCCCGCCTTCACCCAGATGATCGTGGCGGCTTCGCGATTCATGGTTTCATGGTGGTGGCTGATCCTGTTCGTGATAGCCGGCTCGATCATCGGCTTCTTCTTCGCCTACAAAAGATCCCCGAGCATGCAGCACACCATGGATCGGCTGATCCTGAAGGTGCCGGTGATCGGCCAGATCATGCACAACAGCTCGATCGCCCGCTTTGCGCGCACGACCGCGGTGACGTTCAAGGCAGGCGTTCCGCTGGTGGAGGCACTGAGCATCGTTGCCGGCGCAACAGGCAATTCAGTGTATGAAAAGGCCGTTCTGCGCATGCGCGACGACGTCGCCGTCGGCTATCCGGTCAACATGGCGATGAAGCAGACCAACCTGTTCCCGCACATGGTGATCCAGATGACCGCCATCGGCGAAGAGGCCGGTGCGCTGGACGCGATGCTGTTCAAGGTGGCCGAGTACTACGAGCAGGAAGTGAACAATGCCGTGGACGCTCTGAGCAGCCTGCTGGAACCCATGATCATGGTCTTCATCGGCACCATCGTCGGCGGCATGGTGATCGGCATGTATCTCCCGATCTTCAAACTGGCTTCCGTGGTTTAATTCCCGCATGGCATTTCTCGACCAGCATCCCGGCCTCGGCTTCCCGGCCGCGGCCGGACTGGGGCTGCTGCTGGGCAGTTTCCTCAACGTGGTGATCCTGCGCCTGCCCAGGCGCATGGAGTGGCAGTGGAAGCGCGACGCGCGCGAGATCCTGGAGCAGCCGGACATCTACGAGCCGCCGCCGCCCGGTATCGTGGTCGAGCCCTCGCACTGCCCGCACTGCAAGCACAAGCTGTCCTGGTACGAGAACATCCCGCTGTTCAGCTGGCTGATCCAGGGCGGCAAGTGTCGCCACTGCAAGGCCCCCATCTCGATCCAGTACCCGCTGGTGGAGCTGCTGACCTCGCTGCTGGTGGTCGCCAGCGTCTGGCGCTTCGGCTTCGGCTGGCAGGGTTTCGGCGCGATCGTGCTGAGTTGCTTCCTGGTCGCGCTGTCGGGCATCGACCTGCGCACCCGCCTGCTGCCCGACCAGCTGACCTTGCCGCTGATGTGGCTGGGCCTGGTCGGTTCGATGGACAACCTCTACATGCACGCCAAGCCGGCCCTGATCGGCGCGGCGCTCGGCTACCTGTCGCTGTGGGTGGTGTGGTGGTTGTTCAAGCAGCTCACCGGCAAGGAAGGCATGGGCCATGGCGACTTCAAGCTGCTGGCCGCGCTCGGCGCCTGGTGCGGCTACACCGGCATCCTGCCGATCATCCTGATCTCCTCGCTGGTGGGCGCGATCCTCGGCTCGATCTGGCTCGCCGCCAAGGGCCGCGACCGCGCCACCCCGATCCCGTTCGGCCCCTATCTGGCAATCGCCGGCTGGATCGTGTTCTTCTGGGGCGAGCAGATCGTCGGCGGCTACCTGCGGTTCGCAGGGCTGCGCTAGGAAGCTGCTGGCACGTTCAGACAGTCGCCTTCTGATGGCGTATGCTGGAAAAAGTACTCCAGCTAGCTGGACACGACCATGACCAAGAAACTAGATCCGCGCGTATCCGAGTTCGAAACCGAGGAAGCCGCCGCCAGCTACGACCGCTGGTTCCGCGCCAAGGTGGAGGCTTCCCAGAAGGATACGCGCCCGCGCATTCCGCATGATCAGGTGATGGCCGAGGTGGAAGCCATCATCCAGGCGGCCGAACGCCGTCGCGCATGACCCTTCCGATCGCGTGGCAGCAGACCGCTCGGGAAGACTTGGTGGCACTGATCCGCTTCATTTCCGAGCACAACACCTACGCAGCCCGCGACCTCAAGCAGCGCCTCGAGAGCGGCGTCCTGCCACTGGGCGACAGCCCATACCTGGGGCGACCAGGGCGGGTACCAGGAACCCGTGAACTCCTGGTGCATCCGAACTACTGGGTGATCTATCGGGTCGATCTGACCTGCGTGGAAATCGCCAATATCCTGCACGCTCGTCGCGAATATCCCTGAAGCATGCAATGAGCGACTTCATCGTCGGCCTCACCGGCGGCATCGCCTCCGGCAAGAGCGAGCTGAGCCGCCGTTTCGAGGCGCTCGGGGTGACGGTCGTGGACGCGGACCTCGTCGCCCGCGCGGTCGTCGAGCCGGGACCGGTGCTTTCGCGGATTGCCGAGCGCTTCGGCCAGGCGATCCTGCAACCCGATGGCAGGCTGGACCGGCGCGCGCTGCGCGAGCTGGTGTTCGCCGACGAGGAACTGCGCCTGGCCCTGGAGGCCATCACCCACCCCGCCATCCGCAAGGCGCTGGAAAGCGCGTGCAAGGCAGCCGCGGGGGCGTATGCGGTCGCCGCCATCCCGTTGCTGACCGAAGCCGGGGGACGCCGGGCCTATCCCTGGCTGGACCGCATCCTGCTGGTCGATGTCCCGGTCGAGCTGCAGCATGCGCGCCTGATGCAGCGCGACGGCATCGGCGCCGACCTGGCCGATCGCATGATCGCCGCACAGGCCAGCCGGCCGCAGCGCCTGGCGCTGGCCGACGACGTGGTCGTCAACGACGGTGATCCCGCGCACCTGGACGAGGAAGTTGCCGTGCTCGATGCCCGCTACCGGGCCATGGCCGCAGGAAAGCGCTGAATCGGCGGCCGGGAACCGAGAACCGTAGGAGCGATTTCCGTCGCTCCTACACGCTCCTACAAAAGATCGGCCTGGCCGAACCGCAGCGTGGCCACCACCCCGCGCTCGCTGCCGGGGCGCACGCTGACCTGCCATCCATACAGATCGCACAGACGGCTCACGATCGACAGGCCGATGCCGCCGCCCTGCGAGTGGCCGGCATGGGTGCCGCGGTAGCCGCGCTTGAACAGCTTGGCGGCGTCTTCCTCGCTCAGGCCCGGACCGGAATCGACGACCTCCACCGCGCCGTCGAGCACCCGCACGACGACCTGGCCGTCCTGGGTATACTTCACGGCGTTGCCGATCAGGTTGCCCAGGGCCACCGACAGCGCCGACTCGGGCGCATCGATCACCAGTCCGCGCTCGCCTTCGAGCACCAGTTCCAGCGGCTTGCCGCCGAGCTGAGCGCGATGCGATTCGAGCAGTTGCTCGGCGACGCGGGCGACGTTGCTGCTGCCCTGCCCGCGCTCGTTGCGCGACAGCAGCAGCAGCGCGCCGATCAGATCGCTGCACTGCTGCTCGGCGCGTTGTATGCGCTGCAGCCGCTGCAGGATCTTCTCGTCCAGGTCGGGCTTGGTCAGCAGCAGTTCGGTGGCGCCGCGGATCACCGCCAGCGGCGTGCGCAGCTCGTGGCTGACGTCGGCGTTGAATTCGCGATCGCGCTGGACCACCTCGGTCAGCCGCGCGGAATAGTCGTCCAGCGCCTCGGCCAGCTGCCCGACCTCGTCGTCGGGAAAATGCGGCGCCAGCGGCTTCGGCTCGCTGGTGCCTCCGCGATAGGCGCGCAGCCGCGCGGCCAGGTCCGACACCGGGCGCATGACCTTGGAGGCGGACCACCAGCCGATCAGCAGCGACAGCCCGCTGAACAGCATCACCGACAGGTACAGCGCGCGCTTGAGCTGCTGCTCGCCCTTCAGGCTCTGGGTGACGTCGTAGGCCAGGAAGAACCACTCGTTCGGCGTCTTGCGCACCGCCAGCTTGTAGGCGAACGGCTTGCCCGACTCGTCCACGCCGGAAATGCTGTGGATGCCGTTGGGCAGGTCGTACCAGTCCGGCTCCTCGCGCCGCAGGTCGTCGAACTTGTCGCGCTTGACGATGCGCGCGAACATCTGCTGCACCGGCATGTCGGGGCTGCGCGAGGGATCCTGGTAGAACCGCTGCGCATAGCCGTCGATGTTGCGGTTCATCACGTCTTCGACCAGCTGCGTCTCCACGCGCTGGCGCGCATAGTCGGTCAGATAGGCGAACAGCGCCGTCAGGCCGGTACCCAGCAGCACGAACGACAGGATGATTCGGCTGCGCAGCCGCCGCCGATAGCGCCCGCGGCGAGACCGGGGCGCGGGCGAGGCACCGCTGTCAGGCATCGGGGACCGCGATGCGGTAGCCGATGCCGTGGCGGGTCTGGATCAACGGCACGTCGAACGGCTTGTCGAGCACCGCCCGCAGCCCGTGGATGTGCACGCGCAGCGAGTCCGAGTCCGGCAACTCCTCGCCCCACACCCGCGTCTCCAGCTCCTGCCGGGTGACGACGGCCGGCGCGGCCTCCATCAGCGCCTGCAGGATCTTCAGCGCGGTCGGATTCAGCTGCAGCAGCTTGCCGCGGCGCCGCACCTCGAGCGTATCGAGGTTGTACTCCAGATCGCCGGTCTCCAGCACGCGCGTGTGCACGCCCTTGCCGCGGCGCGACAGCGCGTTGAGCCGGACCTCGACTTCCTGCAGCGCGAACGGCTTGATCAGGTAGTCGTCGGCGCCGGAATCGAAGCCTGCGAGCTTGTTGTCCAGCGAATCGCGCGCGGTCAGCATCAGCACCGGCGTCTGCTTGCGCGCTTCGTTGCGGAGCTTGCGGCAGACCTCGATGCCGTCCATGCCCGGCAGGTTGAGATCGAGCACGATCGCATCGAACTCGTGCACAACGGCGAGATGCAGCCCGGTCACCCCGTCGGCGGCGAAGTCGACGGTGTGGCCGCGATCCTCGAGGTAGTCGCCAAGATTGGCGGCGATGTCGCTGTTGTCTTCGATTACCAGAATTCGCACTTGAACCTCAAAGTTTAATTACCACCGCCGCCTGCGCGCGGATCGTACTGCAGCCCACGCTGCGAAAGATCCATCATTGCCTTCTGGCCCTGTTCCTTGAGGCGTCGACGCTCCGCAACCGTCATGCAGTTCGAGGTCAGCCGGTTGGAGCCGGTCGCGCGTTCGCGGCGGCAGACAAGCCGGCTATCTTCCTTGGCCTTCGTCAAGATCGTGTTGACGAGTTCCTGGTCGTTGAATATTTCGGCCTGATCACGCTCGGGAATGGTGGAAACGGAGCCATTGCGCTCCAGCTTGCCCTGGATGCGTCCCAGCGCTTCGCGTACCTGGCTACGCTGATCAGGACTGATTTCCGAGTAGGTCTCGCCATCCCCCAGATCCTGCTGGATGGTCTTCATCTGCACCGCCACCTGGTCTGCTGGCTTGTGCAGATCCAATGGCACCGGCCCGTTGGTCTTGGCAAAGGCCGAGCCTGCCAGCCCTGCAAGCATCAAAACGCTGGTAATCCGAAGCATCGTATTCTTCCCTGTCAACTGAACGTTATCCGGAATGTATCCAAACCGGCGCATAGCGGCAATCGATAACAAAAAAGACCCAAGGCCCGGCCAGGGACCTTGGGTCGGAAGACAATCCCGATACCGTACCGCCGAGGGCAGCTGCGGTGGACGCAGGCTAATGCGCCAGGAATTAAACAACCGTTAAATTTCCGTGATTTTTCCTGCCAAACGGCGGCAAGCCCCGTGCATAGCCTCCATATGCTCCACGATCCTGTCTGCGACATCGACCCCGCACACGGCCTCGACCCCCTCCAGCCCCGGCGTCGAGTTGACCTCCAGCACCAGCGGGCCGCGCCGCGAGCGGATCAGGTCCACGCCGGCCACCGCCAGCCCCAGCGCCTTGGCGGAACGCACCGCGACCTGCTGCTCCTGCTCGCTGGCGACCGACGCCTCCGCGGTCCCGCCCAGGTGCAGGTTGGAGCGGAAGTCGCCCTCCGCGGCCTGGCGGCGCATCGCCGCCACCACCCGGTCGCCGACCACGAAACAGCGCAGGTCGGCGCCTTCGGCCTCGCCGATGAACTCCTGCACCAGGAAGTTGGCGTAGAGCCCGCGAAGGGCCTCGATCACGCCGCGCGAGGCGCTGGCCTTCTCGGTCAGGATCACGCCGGCGCCCTGGGCCCCTTCGTTGAGCTTGATCACGTGCGGCGGCGTGCCCAGCATCGACAGCAGGTCCTGGGTGTCGTCCGGGTTGTCGCCGAACACCGTCACCGGCATGTCGATGCCCTGCGACGCGAGCAGCTGGTGCGCGCGCAGCTTGTCGCGCGCGCGCAGGATCGCGTCGGAGGGATTGGGCGTGTACGTGCCCATCAGCTCGAACTGGCGCAGCACCGCGGTGGCATAGCGGGTCACCGAGGCGCCGATGCGCGGAATCACCGCGTCGTAGCCGGTGATCGGCTTGCCCTTGTAATGCAGCGAGAACCCGTCGGCGGCGATGCGCATGTAGCAGCGCAGCGGATCCAGGATGCGCACGCTATGCCCGCGCGCGCGGCCGGCCTCGACCAGGCGGCGCGTGGAATAGAGCTTGCTGTTGCGAGACAGGACCGCCAGCTTCATCGCGTCGTTTGCGAGTAGCCGGCCTGGTGCATCTTGCCCGGACCGGTGAAGGTGTTGCCTCAGGCCCGAGCCGGTGCCTGGAAGATGGAGCGGGCGAAGGGAATCGAACCCTCGTCAGTAGCTTGGGAAGCTACAGCTCTACCATTGAGCTACGCCCGCGCGGCGTGGCGTGAAGTCTAGTCGCCTGCGGTAGCCGGATGCAACGAGGGGCCGGCATCACCGGTCCCTCGTTGCCTTGCTCGCCCGCCGGTTCGTTCAGAAACTGCCGCTGAAGTTCACGAACAGGGTGGCGTCGCGTGCACGCTTCTGCGCGGTGGTGGTGGTCAGGCCGAAATTGCTCTGCAGGCCCCACAACCCGGTGCGCGCGCCCAGCACAACGCTGGCGTAGTTGCGGTCGAAGTCGAGGCCCGGCACGTAGTAGTTGCCCACTTCCGGCATCGACTGCAGCCATGCGCTGGCTTCCTTGCCTTCCTCGAACTCGTGGTCGTAGGTCACCTGCAGGTACGGCTTGACCGAGCCGCCGTCCAGGCGCGCCTGCCAGCCGGCCCGGCCGACCAGCGAATCGACGTCCTGGTCGCCGTAGCCCAGCGCGGTCGCGCTGCTGTCGCTCTCGGCGTAGCCGTCGCGCTTGACCTTCTGCCAGGTCAGCCCGACCACCGGGCCGTGGCGGAACGACCCCTCGCCCATCTCGTAGCCGGCGTTCAGCGCCGCGGTCAGGTTGCTGCCGTCCGGCGAGCCGCTGTGGACGCGGGTCGCCGGCCCGAGTTGCAGCTTGCGGTCGACGTCGTAGCTCAACCAGGTGTAGCTGACCTGCGCATTGACCCAGACCGGGCCGGTGTACCAGCCGAAGAAGCCGCCGAGGGTGGTGTCGGACTGGGTGAAATCGCCCTGGCTGTTGCCGAAGTCGGCATCCATGCGGCCGTAGCCGGCGAAGCCGCCGAACACCAGGTCGCCGCGGCTCCAGTCCAGGCCGAACAGGCCGGCCGGCGCCATGCCGTCGTACAGGTCGGCGTGGTCGTAGCGCTGCATGTCGCCGCGCACGCTGCCCCACCAGCGCATGCCGTCGGCGTCCGGCTTGCCGTCCAGGTGCCAGGCGACCTGGTCGGCGCGCGCACGGCCGGTGACCTGCGCCGAGTGCGTCAGCACCTGCTGCAGGCGCGGTGCCTCCAGGATCGAGAGCGCGTACTGGCCCAGCATCTGGTGGGTCGCGGTGGTCGGATGCACGCCGTCGGCGAACACGTAGCTGTTCTGCGCGTTCGGTTCGGCCAGGCTGGTCGGGTTGCAGGTCGGCAGCACCGCGGTGCAGGCGGTATCGGTGACGTTGGTGAACCCGTAGGTGCCCGGATCGGCCACGATTTCCTGCAGCAGATGGAAGGTATCGACCGGGATCACCCGCAGGCCGGCGGCGGAAAGACCGGAGAACAGCGCATCGTTGTAGGCGGCGGCCAGCGCGGTGCCCTGCGCCATGCCGAGCGCGCCCGCCGCGCGCGAGGACGGGGTCAGGCCGATGTCCGGAATGGTCGGCACCAGCACGTAGCGGGCGCCGGCATTCTCCAGCGTGGCGACGATGCCGACCTGCGCGGCGACCGCGCTGCCGATGGTGGACTGCACCGGCGCGCCGGCGGCCACCGCGAACAGGTCGTTGGCGCCGCCCCAGACGGTGTAGAGCGCGTTCGGATTGGCCGTGCCGCCAGTGGCGGCGAGATAGTTGCCGACCTGGGTGGTCAGCGACAGCGCCGCGCCCAGTGCGCTGACCGAGTCGGCGTCCACGCGCGCGCCGCCGGCGGCATAGTTGTCGCCGGTCTGGCCGTTGCCGTTGGCCGCGGCATTGGTGCCGTAGTAGTCGGCCACGTACTCGGACCAGACCCAGCCCGGGTTGGTGGTGAACTTGCCGGTCACCGACTGCACCGACGCCGGCAGCAGCGGACGGTAGTAGCCGCTGTCGGTGAGGCTGTCGCCGAAGAACACGGTCTGGTCGAAGGCGGATTGGGCCATCGCCGGAGCGGCGGCCAGGGCGACGGCGACGGCCAT
>DNXT01000334.1:35353-36028 GCA_003505795.1 Lysobacteraceae bacterium
GGCGACGGCGACGGCCATCAGCGAACGGATCGGGGGGGACGGAAAAGCCATCGTGGAACTCCAGGTGGGAACCGGGCGACGCGCCATGCGCCACCGAATGGCGTATGGTTTCACCGGCATGCCCCGGCGCTCACGCTGCACTGCGGCAAAACCCGGGGCGAGGCCGCGTGGGGCGAGCATGAACGTCCCGCTCAAATTCGCCAAGAACGCCAGCTTCCCGAATCCACCACCCTGGCGGTCCTGCTCGACCTGGAGGGCCTGGCCCCGGCGCCGGGTCGCGGGTCGAGATCGTGCCTGCGCCCGGCGGGCGGTGAACTCGCCTTGCGAGCGGCTGCTCGATCCTTTCTTAGCTTCTCGTAGGAGCAAAAGCGGGGCTCCATCAGAAGTTGAGATAGACCGGATTGCCCAGCAACAGCAGGCGCCCATCCGTCGCGCGCACGTCCACGCGCAGCCAGTGACGGTGGCCGTCGCTGCGCCAGCTCCAGGTCTTGCGCGCGCGCGCCTGCGCCAGCATCGGATCGTCCAGCGTTTCCAGCGGATGGCCGTCCAGCAGCGGCTCCACGCGCGAACCCGGTGGCGCGGCCACGTCCAGCTCGAACTCCACCTCGGTCCCGGCCGGCACCCGCAGCGCGCCGCCCATCGCCACTTCCTGCCCGCCAGCGCCGGCGCGCAGGT
>DNXT01000358.1:0-270 GCA_003505795.1 Lysobacteraceae bacterium
TGTTGGTCTCCTGTGTCGAGGCGGCCGGCGTGTTCCTGCTGGTGTTCGCGCTGGCCGGCGTGCTGCGCGCACCGGCCCGGGCCTGAGCGTGCTGCCGCTGCGCGCGCTGGCCATGGCGATCGCCGGCGCGGTCTGCACCGCGCAGGCGGGCTGGACCCTGCTGCACCCGCACCGGCTGGCGCCGGCCAACCGCATCGGCTGGCTGTACGAACGGTTCGGCCCGCAGGGCGTGGGCCTGGGCATGCTGGTGCTGGGCGTATCGATGCTGGC
>DNXT01000358.1:504-868 GCA_003505795.1 Lysobacteraceae bacterium
GTGGCTGGCCGCGCCGGCGCACGCATTGAACAACGCGTTCATGCCGTGGCGGCGCCGGTTGCAGCCGGTGCGACCGGACATGGGAAAATAGCCGCATGAACGAAACCGTCAGTCCGGCGCCGGACGCAGCCAGGTCCGAACCCCAGCGCAGGCTGACCGACCCGCTCAAGGCCAGCATCCGCGAGGCGTACGCCAGGCTGCAGGCCAATACCCCCGGCTTCGCCACTCGCCGCGCGCAGAGCCAGATGATCGGCCTGGTCTCGCGCGCGCTGGCCACGTCCGGCGGCATCGGCGTGGCCGAGGCGCCGACCGGGGTCGGCAAGAGCCTGGGCTACCTCACCGCCGGGGTGCCGATCGCGCTGGC
>DNXT01000358.1:1060-3185 GCA_003505795.1 Lysobacteraceae bacterium
GGTGCCGATCGCGCTGGCGGCCCGGAAGAAGCTGGTGATCAGCACCGGCACCGTGGCGCTGCAGTCGCAGCTGGTCGAGCGCGACATCCCGGCGTTCCTGAAGGCCACCGGCCTGGAGGCCACGGTCGCCCTGGCCAAGGGCCGCACCCGCTACCTGTGCACCCGCAACGCCGCCGAGCTGCATGGCGAGACCGGCCAGGAGTCGATGTTCGAGGACGAGCAGGCGCTGTACGACCGGCCGCTGAGCCCGGCCGACGCCGACATCGCCAAGCGCCTGGGCAAGGCCTACGCCGAGCGCAGCTGGAACGGCGATCTCGACAACGCGCCGGAGACGGTGTCGGTGCCGCTGCGGCTGCGCATCACCACGCCGGCCTCCGGCTGCGCCGGGCGGCGCTGCAGCTACGCCGCCCAGTGCCCGGTGCTGAAGGCGCGCAGCGACGTGCGCGAGGCGCAGATCGTGGTGACCAACCATGCGCTGCTGCTGTCGACCCTGTCGCTGGGCGAGGCCGAGAACGGCCAGCCGCTGATCGCGCCGCCGGCGGACATGCTGCTGGTGCTCGACGAGGGCCACCACGTCGCCGGCGTGGCGATCGACCAGGGCGCGGCGAACCTGCCGCTGGACGAGATGGCGCGCCGCACCGGGCGCCTGCAGATCCTGATCGCCGCGGCCTACCGCGCCATCGACAAGGAGCGGATCGGCAACCTGCTGCCCAGCGAGGCGATCGAATCGGCCGCACGCGTGGCCAAGCTGCTCAAGGGCTTCCATGCCGAGATCGAGCGCGTGTGGAAACCGGATCCGGGCGAACGCGATCCGCAGTGGCGTGCGCCCAACGGGCAGCTGCCGGCGGACTGGAAGCCGGCGATCGAGGAGCTCGGCGAGGAGACCCGTACCCTGTTCAACTGGGTGCACGCCGCCCACGGCCAGGTCGCCAAGGCCAAGCAGGACGACCCGGCGCGCGAGCGCCTGCAGCGCAGCCTCGGCATGGCGCTGGAGATGGTCGAGCAGCAGCACGGCCTGTGGAGCGGCTGGCGCCGCGAGGACAAGCAGGGGCAGCCGCCGATGGCGCGCTGGATCACGCTCGCGCGCGACGGCGACCTGGTCTGCCACTGCTCGCCGGTCTCGGCGGCGCAGGTGCTGCGCCAGTTGCTGTGGAGCGAGGTCGATTCGGTGGTGATGACCTCGGCCACGCTGACCGGCGGCGGCGACTTCCAGTCCTTCGCCATCGACAACGGCGTGCCCGAGCACGCCGAGATGGTGTCGCTGTCCTCGCCGTTCGACCTGCCCAACCAGGCCGAGCTGGTCGTGCCGAACTTCCCGGCCACCCCCGACGACCGCGAAGGCCATCCACGGGAAGTGGCGCGCTACCTGGTGCGCGAGCTGGACTGGGGCAAGGGCAGCATCGTGCTGTTCACTTCGCGCTGGAAGATGGAGAAGGTCGCCGACCTGCTGCCGGTGGCGCAGCGCAACCGGGTGCTGGTGCAGGGCGAGGGCAACAAGAGCCAGCTGATCGGCGAGCACCTGCGCCGGATCGGCGCCGGCGAAGGGTCGGTGCTGTTCGGCCTGAACTCGTTCGGCGAAGGCCTGGACCTGCCCGGCGAGGCCTGCACCACCGTGGTCATCACCCAGGTGCCGTTCGCGGTGCCGACCGATCCGCAGACCGCGACGCTGAGCGAATGGTTCGAAAGCCGCGGGCTCAATTCGTTCAACCTGATCGCGGTCCCGCACGCGCTGCGCACCCTGACCCAGTTCGCCGGGCGCCTGATCCGCAGCTCGACCGACCACGGCCGGGTGATCATCCTCGACTCGCGGCTGCTGACCCGCCGCTACGGCCGCCGCATCATCGACGCGTTGCCGCCGTTCAAGCGGGTGATCGGCTGAGGCCGCAAGCGGGATTTCGGCGCGGCGACCCGCTCTCCCATTGGCGGAAGAGGGGCCGGGAGCGAGGGCGTGCACCGCTCGCCCCACCGCAGCAGCTCAAGCCGCCAGCGCCGCCTTCAGCGTATCGTCCAGTGCCGTGGTCGGCCGGCCGATCAGCCGGCTGAGCTGGCGGCCGTCGTCGAACAACGCGCCCTGCGCCGCGGCGGCGTCGGAATCGGACAGCAGCGCGGCCACCGCCGCCGGCAG
>DNXT01000332.1:0-22337 GCA_003505795.1 Lysobacteraceae bacterium
TTCCTGCTGAACCGCTCTTCCGATCTGCGGCCTGGAACGGCGTGCGCGACGCCAGCGGGTACGGCCCGGACTGCATGCAGAAGCCGTTCCCCAGCGATGCCGCGCCGCTGGGCACCACCCCGGCCGAGGACTG
Organism: Lysobacteraceae bacterium; assembly: GCA_003505795.1. Taxonomy (GTDB): domain Bacteria; phylum Pseudomonadota; class Gammaproteobacteria; order Xanthomonadales; family Xanthomonadaceae; genus UBA8801. The sequence continues at coordinate 134 of DNXT01000332.1, forward strand.
CCTGTACGCCAACGTGTGGCGCCCGGCCGGCGCCGGCGCCAAGCGGCCGGTGATGGTGTGGATCTACGGCGGCGGTTTCGTCAACGGCGGCGCCTCGCCGCCGACCTATGCCGGCGCCGAGCTGGCCCGGCAGGGCATCGTGGTGGTGAGCTTCAACTACCGGGTCGGCCGCTTCGGCACGTTCGCGCATCCGCAGCTGAGCGGCCTGGATCCCGACCACGGCCTGCTGGCCAACTACGGCCTGATGGACCAGCTTGCGGCACTGCAGTGGGTGAAGCGCAACATCGCCGCGTTCGGCGGCGATCCCGGCAACGTGACCATCGTCGGCGAGAGCGCCGGCGGCATGTCGGTGCACGCGCTGCTGACCTCGCCGCTGGCGCGCGGGCTGTTCCACAAGGCGGTGATCCAGTCCGGCGGCACCGGCCGGCTGCAGGGCGGCGTGGCCGACGCCGAGCGCATCGGCGTCGCGTTCGCCGCCAGCCAGGGCATCGACGAGAAGGACCCGCACGCGCTGTCGAAGCTGCGCGCACTGTCGGCCGAACAGGTGACCGGCGACCTGAACCTGGCGACGCTGTCCACCCCGGCCGATGCGCCGCGCACCTTCGCCAGCCCGGTGGTCGACGGCGAGCTGGCGGTGGACAGCGCCCGCGCCTATGCCTCGGGCGATTTCGCCAAGGTGCCGGTGATGATCGGCGCCACCAGCGACGACATCGGCGGCCGCGACGGCTTCATGGTCGCCGGCGCGCGCGACGCGGCCACGGCGATCGCCGGCCACGGCGTGCCGGTCTACTACTACCGCTTCTCCTACGTGGCGGCGTCGCTGCGCACGCCGGAAACCAAGGGCGCCGGGCATGCCTCGGAAATCCCGTTCTTCTTCGGCACCGAAGCTGTCAAGTACGGCGACCGGACCGCCGACGGCGATCGCGCGGCGGCGCGCCTGGCCAGCGGCTACCTGGTCAATTTCGTCAAGAACGGCGATCCGAACGGCCGTGGCCTGCCGGCGTGGAAGCCGTACCGGGCCGATACCCACGAGATGCTGGAGCTCACCGACGCCGCCGGCGCGCGCAGCGGCCCCGATCCCTGGGCACATTGATTGAATCCCTCCCTGTGGGGGGAGGGTGACCGAAGGGCGGATCAGGACGCTCCTGCGCGAAAAGCGCCCTCGCACGAGCCGCTATCCCGCAGGCGGGAGAGCGGCGTGCGTCTAGCGACCACTCCCATCGGCCGCCGCGGTGACGCGCCAGACGCTGTCGCCGACGTCGTCGGCGATGAGCAGGGCGCCCTCGGCATCCACCGCGAGGCCGACAGGCGCACCCTTCAGCGCCTTCTCGTCGCCGCTGACGAAGCCGGTCACGACCGGCTCGGGGACGCCCACCGGGCGCCCGTCCCGGAAGCCGACGTAGACGACCGCGTAGCCGCTGAGCGGAGACCTGTCCCAGCTTCCGTGTTCGCTGACGAACGCGCCGCCCTGGTATTTCTGCGGAAGGTTGGCCGCTTGGTAGAACAGCAGGCCGAGCGGGGCGATGTGCGAGCCCAGCGCGTAGTCCGGCGTGATCGCCCTGGCCACCAGGTCGGGCCGTTGCGGCGTCACGCGGGTGTCGACGTGCTGGCCGAAATAGCTGTAGGGCCAACCGTAGAAGCCGCCTTCCCGCACCGAGGTGAGGTAGTCCGGCACCAGATCCGCGCCGATCTCGTCGCGTTCGTTGACCACCGCCCACAGCTTGCCGGTCGTCGGTTCCCATTGCAGCCCGGTGGGATTGCGGATGCCCGAGGCATAGATGCGGCTGGCCCCGCTTTCGGCATCCACCTCCAGCACCGCCGCGCGGCGGTACTCCACCGCCAGGCCGTTCTCGGTGATGTTGCTGTTCGAACCGACGCCGACATAGAGCTTGCTGCCGTCCGGGCTCGCCAGCAGCGCCTTGGTCCAATGGTGGTTGATGGTGCCGGGCAGGTCCGCGAACACGCTGCCGGGATCGTCGAGCCGGGTCTGGCCCGGCGTGTAGCGGAACTTCACGATGTCGTCGGTGTTGGCGACGAACAGGTTGTCGCCGATCAGCTGCACGCCGAAGGGAGAGTGCAGGTTCTCGACGAACACGTGCTTGTCCCACTCGCCGCCGGCGCCGCCGGGCTTGCGCAGCAGGGTGATCCGGTTGCCGCCCTTTCCGCCCTTGCCGGAGCGATTCTTGACGATGCCGGCGATCAGCTGCTTCGGCGTCGTCGTCGGCTCGGTGCCCGGGCCGTTGGCCTCGACCACCAGCACGTCGCCGTTGGGCAGCGTATAGAGCTGGCGGGGATGCATCAGGCCGGAGGCGATCCTCTCGATCTTCAGGCCGGCGGCCACCACCGGGGCTTCGCCTTCCTTCCAGCCCACGCCGTCGGGTACCTGCATCGGCGGCATCAGGAAGTTCTTGGCCTGCGGCAGCGGAGGGTTCGTGCCCGACTGTTGCGCGGGTTCGTAGGTCGCCTTTTCGTCGCAGCCGGACAGCGCGACCGCCAGCGCGATCGCCAGCAGGCACGGATGCTTGGTCTTAGCCATGGTTCACCCCACGCTGCACGGAGCCGCTCACCGCGACGATGATCGCGCCGAGGGACAGGAGGATCACGGTCGCCACGGACAGCCACACGCCCTCGGGAATCGCGGCATAGGCATCGCGGCTGTGCACGAAGGCGTTGAGGATGGCCGCTGCGATGGCGAACAGGTTGAGCCAGAAATCCAGCTTCTCGGCGCGGTCCGCCCGGTTTGCGCGGCGCCACACGTGTACCAGGTTGACCAGACGGGGCACGACGGCGGACAGCAGGCCCAGGGTAATGAGCCAGGCGGCGGACTTGACCCAGAGGATCTCGCCGCTGCGCGCATAGACCACGTCGAAGATGAGGGCGGCGACGAAGAATCCGAACGGGATGGGATTGAGCAGTGCGTAGACGGCGTTCGCCACGGGCGAACGCGTTTGTACAGGATACGTGAGCATGGGTGGCCTCGACCCGGGTTGCGATCTCCCGGCCGATCTTAGTGATCGCACCCGGGCACACAAATCCCCGTTCCGCAAAACTGAATTGCGCGATGGGCGGTTTGGCGCCGGGCACGGATGCCGGCCACGCGGAGGGGCCGCCGCCGCTCGGCCGGCCGGATCGCGCAAGGGTCTTTTGCGAAAAGGGCACTTCCGATCCCGGCGCGGCGCGCCAAGGATGGCGGCGAGCCCGCAGGAGCGTTCCTCCCATGACCCGTTCGCGGAAGTCCTCGTCGCAAGCCGCCGTCCCTCTCGAAATCGACCATGTCGGCGTGCTCGGCTTCGGGCACATGGGCCAGGCGCTGGCCGGCCGCATCCATGCGGGCGGCTTCAGGACGCTGGTCCACGACTGCAACCCGGAGCGCCTGCAGCAGGTTCCACAGGGCATCGGCGTCGTTTCCGAAATCGCCGGGCTGGCGTGCTGCGACGTCGTGTTGACGTCGCTGCCCGACGACGCGGCGCTGGAAGCCGTCACCCGTGCGCCGGGCGGCCTCTTCGGCGTACTGGGCCGGCATGCGGTGCATGTCGCGACCAGTACCGTCAGCCCGGCCCTGTCGCGCCGCCTCGCCGCCAGCCACGAGGCGTTGGGGCAGGGATTCGTGGTGGCCGCGATCCTGGGCAACCCGGACATGGTGCGCGAGTCCGGCGCCTTCCTGCTGGCCGGGGGAAGCGGACGGCAACTGCAGCGCGTCGATCCACTGCTGAAGGTGCTCGCCCGGCAGGTATTCCAGGTCGCCGAGGATGCCGGCATGGCCAGCCTGGTGAAAGTGGCCAGCAACGCGTTGACCGGCGCCACCGTGCAGGGCATGGGCGAGATCCTGGCCCTGCTGGGCAAGGCGGGGCTGCCGCGCCGGCAGGCGTTCGACATCCTCACCCACACGCTCTTCGACGGCTGCGTCCACAAGACCTACGGCGGCAAGATCCTGGACGAACGCTTCCTGCCCGCCGGCATGGCGGCGCCGCTCGCGGTCAAGGACCTGCGTCTTGCCCTGGCCGAGGCCGAGCACTGGCGCGTGCCGATGCCGCTGGCCAGTGCCGTGCACGACCGCCTGGTGGCGCTGATGGCGCGTGGCTGGGGCGACCTGGACTGGTCGGCGCTCGGTGCCCTGGCTGCGGCGGATGCGGGGCTGGAAGTCGGCGTGCCTTCCGGTTCCGGCCGCTGAGGAGAACCGCCATGGTGAAGGCATTCGCGGTGCTCATCGGCGCGCAGCTGCTGGGCGAGCTGTTGCGCCGGCTGCTGCAGCTTCCCCTGCCCGGTCCGGTCATCGGGATGCTGGTGCTGGGCGTGGCGCTGCTGCTGGCGCGCCCGCAAGCCGAACGATCCCGGGATTCCGAACTCAACAACACCGCCGACGGACTGATCGCCAACATGGGCCTGCTGTTCGTGCCGGCGGGCGTCGGCATCGTGGCCGAGGGGGGCATCCTGCGCCAGTACTGGTTGTCCATTTCCGTCGGCGTGGTGCTGTCCACGGTGCTGGGACTGCTGGTGACCGCGTGGGTAATGCATCGCTTCACGCCGGGACACCGGCGCACGCGCGTCGACGCGGAGGAGGAGGCATGACCGCCACGCTGCACGCGCTCTGGGTACCGATGGCGGTGAGTCCGCTGTTGTGGCTGGCGCTCACCCTCGGCTGCTTCCTGTTCGGCAAGGCCGCGCAGCGGCTGTGCGGTGGCTCGCCCCTGGTCAACCCGGTGCTCGTCGCCATCCTGGCCATGGTCCTGCTGCTCAAGGCGACGGGCACGTCTTACGACGCCTATTTCAACGGCGCGCAGTTCATCAACTTCCTGCTCGGTCCGGCGACCGTGGCGCTGGCGGTGCCGCTGGCGCGGAACATCGGTCATATCCGCGGCAGCCTGCGCGAGATCGGTCTGGCGCTTCTGGCCGGATCGCTGACCTCGACGCTTTCCGGCGTGCTGCTGGTGTGGTTGTTCGGCGGCGCGCGCGACGTCGCCATGTCGATGGCCGCCAAGTCGGTGACGACGCCGATCGCGATCGCGGTATCGCAGGAGGTCGGCGGCGTTCCGGCATTGACCGCGGCGCTGGCGATCGCCGGCGGCATCGTGCTGTTCCTGATCGGCATCCGCATGATCTTCCCGCGGCCGGAAGGGCTGATGGGCGAGATCCCCGATGGTGAACCCTTCATCGTGCCGCTGGCGATTCCGCTGGTGGCCGGGCCGTCGGGCATGGCCGCGGTGATGCTGATGGGCAGCAACGAACCGGCGCGGCTGGGCGAATGGAGCCTGGCGCTGATGATCGCGTGGGGCGCGGCGGCGGCGATCCTGTTCTCCTCGCCGCTGCTGTACCGGCTGCTCGGCCACCGCGCGCTGACCGCGCTGGAGCGGCTGATGGGCATGCTGCTGGTGGCGATCTCGGTGCAGATGTTCCTCGACGGCATCGGCACCTATCTGAAGTTGCCGGTCAACATCTGAGTACGGCACGGGCGGCTGATGCCGCCTCGGGCGCCGCCGCGCTACGGTGCATGCGTGCGGCGCGATGACGGCACAAGGTGGATTTCCTGCTGCTCGCTTCCTTCGGCCGGCAGGCGTCCCTCCCGATGCAGCCCCGGCTTTTTTCGCCCGTCGCGGCCGAGCGTCGTCCTGGCTCGGGTCGCGCCAAGGGGGCGTTGTCCCGGCGCACGCCGCGCGCGTTCGCTGTGGCCCTCGGCGCCGCCTTCTGGACGCCCCCGCGCCTTGGCTGGAGGCGGGCCGACGGGCGGCTGCGACGTGTTCGGACAGGCCCGGGGGCGGGATGGGGCGTATGTCGCCGATGCGACACCGCGCCATCGCCGGGAACCGGTGGGAATGCCGGAAAGCCTTGCGGCGCCTGGGGTACGGCTGGATGTTGCGTTGCGGGAAAAATGTCACGCCGTCGTCACAATCAGGCCCTAACGTGTTAACCTGTCGTTAACCGTTGCGGCTGCAAGAGGCCGCCGGTCAGGGACCCCCAGATCTGATCCACTCCGTCCACCCGGAAGGTGGGCGAGCGCGTTTTCCGCATCCGCCAAACCCGTATCGAGGCTACCGAAGATGACCCATTCCCGCCCTCTCCGCATGTCCAAGCTCACGCTTGGTCTCGTGGCCGCGCTCGCTGCCGCTCCCGTGTTCGCCCAGAGCACTTCCGCCGGTGTCGGTGGCCAGGTGACCAGCGCCGGCGGCCAGCCGGTGGCAGGCGCCGAGGTGACCATCACCCACTCGGAATCGGGAACGGTCAGCCGCGCCACCACGGATGCCAGCGGCCGCTACACGGCACGCGGCCTGCGTGTCGGTGGTCCGTACACCATCACGATCACCAAGCCGGGCGAAGGCACCAAGACCGAGGATGGCGTTTACCTGACCCTGAACCAGGTCAATACCGTCAATGCTTCTCTGGCGGGTGACGTGACGTCGCTGGAAGCGGTGAACGTGGTCGCGAGCGCGCCCAGCGTGTTCAGCTCCGACAACAAGGGCGTGGGCACCTCGGTGGACGGCCGCAAGCTGGAGCTCACCCCGCAGGGCAACCGTTCGCTGGACGACGTCGCCCGCCTCGATCCGCGCATCCAGGTGACCGACCCGGCCAACGGCGCGATCTCGGTGGCCGGCATCAACAACCGCTACAACAGGATCTCCGTCGACGGCCTGGGCCAGGGCGATCCCTTCGGCCTGAACGCCAACGGCATGCCGTACACCGGTTCCCCGATCTCGGTGGACACCATCGCCGCCTACGACATCAAGGCCAGCGACTACGACGTGTCCCAGGATACGGTGGGCGCGACGGTCAACGCCGTCACCAAGTCCGGCACCAACGAATTCCACGGTTCGGTGTACTACGTCTACAAGGATGCCGGCAGCATGGTCGGCTCGCGCGATGGCGAGGACTACTCGGCGTTCGACAAGGACACCACCAAGGGCGTGACCATCGGCGGCCCGATCGTCAAGGACAAGCTGTTCTTCTTCGGCTCCTACGAGGAACAGAAGGTCACCGATTTCGGCGGCGCTTCCGCCGACGACGGCGTCGGCACCGGCAAGATCTCGATGGACCAGATCCAGCGCGTGGTCGACATCGCCAGGGACAGGTACGGCATCGATGCCGGCACCTACGGCGCGCTCGGCGTGAACCTGGAGAACAAGCGCTACCTCGGCAAGATCGACTGGAACATCAACGACTACCACCGTGCCAGCCTGACCTACCAGCAGACCGAGGAGACCCTGCCGCAGCCGTACGATACCGGCGCCTCCACGGTGATCCTGAGCACCCGCTGGTACAGCAAGACCAGCGAGACCAAGAACACCTCGCTGCAGCTGTTCAGCGACTGGAGCGACAACTTCAGCACCGAGGCCAAGTTCAGCTACCAGAAGTTCGACCAGATCGCGGGCAATGCCCTCGACCTGCCGAGCATCAACGTGGCGACCAACGGCCTCAACGCCGGCAGCGCGCCCAACAACGACGAGAACGGCATCCGCTTCGGCGAGGACCGCAACCGCCACGAGAACGCGATCAACACCAAGACGTACACCGCTTCGGTGTTCGGCAACTGGTACCTGGGCGACCACACGCTGAAATTCGGCCTCGACTACCAGAAGACCGAGGCGCTGAACCTGTACGGCCGCGACCTGCACGGCGTCTACACCTTCGCCAGCATCGACGATTTCGAGGCCGGCCGTTATTCCTACTACACCGTGACCCGCCCGCTGGAAGGCTATACCGAGGCCGACACCGCCGCGGCGATCACCCTTGAGCAGTTCAGCCCGTTCATCCAGGACACCTGGCAGGCCACCGACAACCTGTCGCTGGTCTACGGCGTGCGCATGAACATCCCGAAGGCCAAGGACGCTCCGCCGGAGCACCCGCTGTTCGAGGAGGCGTTCGGTTTCAGCAACTCCTACAAGCTGGGCTCCAGCAACAAGGTCGTGCTGCCGCGCTTCGCGTTCAACTACACCTTCGACACCCCGCGCTATTCGCAGCTGCGTGGCGGCGCCGGCCTGTTCCAGACCACCCCGCCGTTCGTGTGGCTGGGCAACCCGTACCAGAACAACGGCGTGAACAAGGGCAGCATCACCCGGACCAGCTACGACCCGGCCTATCCGTTCAGCCCGGACCCGTACAACCAGCCGTTCCCGGAGCCGGGTACGGCCGGTTACCCGGCGCTGGGCAGGCAGGTCGACGCCATCGATCCGGACTTCAAGCTGCCGACCGCGTGGAAGTTCAGCCTGGGCTACGACGCCGAACTGCCGTGGTGGGGCCTGGTCGGCACGGCCGAAATCCTGCACATCAAGGCCAAGGATGCGGTGTTCTACCAGGCGTTGAACATCGGCACGGCGAACGGCCAGCTGTTCGATGGCCGCGACAACTACTGGGTCGTCCCGGGCGGCGCCAAGAACAATGGCGCGAACCCGAACTTCAACAGCGGTTCCAACGGCACCACCCTGCTCGGCAATACCGACAAGGGCGAGTCCACCGCGGTGACCTTCGCGCTGGACAAGCCGCTGTCCAACGGCTGGTATGGCAACATCAGCTACACCTACACCAAGGCCAACGAAGTGGGCTCGGACACCAGCTCGCAGGCCTGGTCCAGCTACCAGTACGTCTCGCGCCTGAACCCGAACGAGGAAATCGCCAGCACCGCAACGCGCGAGATCCGCAATTCGATCAAGGCGTCCTTCGGTTGGGAGCACGCGTTCTTCGGCGACTACAAGACCAGCATCACCGCGTTCTACAACGGTCATGACGGCCTGCCGTACACCTGGATCATGAACGGCGACGTTAACGGCGACGGCATCAGCCAGGATCCGGCCTACATCCCGCTGGTCAACGATCCGAACGTCAGCTATGTCATCGGCACCGGCGCGAATGCGGCGGCGGCCACCGCCGAGCAGATCGCGGCGTTCCACGCGGCGATCGACGCCGACCCGTACCTGGCCGCCCGCCGCGGCAAGGTCGCCGGCCGCAATGGCGCGCGGATGCCCTGGGTCAACCAGTTCGACCTGGGCATCCAGCAGGAACTGCCGGGCTTCTTCAAGGAGCACAGGTCGATCGTGCGCCTGGACGTCTACAACTTCCTCAACCTGCTCAACAAGGATTGGGGCGTGACCGAGGCCACCGGCTCGACCAGCCTGTACGACACCCGCTACCTGGCCGGCTTGAACAGGGTCACGGCGGACGGCAAGTACGTCTACAACCTGCAGTCCAACTCGCCGCAGCCGCTCTACCAGTACGACTACCAGTCCGGCTACCCGTCGCGCGCGGTCTCGCGCTGGTCGCTGCTGCTGACGCTGAAGTACCAGTTCTGATCCATCGCGACAGGGCAACAGCAGAAACGGCCGGGGAAACCCGGCCGTTTTCTTTTGGATGGGGGAGTGCGTTACAGTCCGCCGGCTATAGACAGGAGCAAGGCATGGAAACGAGTAGTGCGGCATCGAAGGCGTTGCCGGTGGTGGACGCGCGGATCTATCCGCGCGGTGGTCTGGACGTGCTGTCGCGCGCGGAAGTCGCGCGCCTGCGCGATGCCTCCAGCGGCGGCATGCACGAGCTGCTTCGGCGCTGCGCGCTGGCGGTGCTGACCAGCGGCAGCGCGTCCGACGATCCGCGCGCCGCGCGCGACCTGTATCCCGATTTCGACATCCAGGTGACCCAGCAGGACCGCGGCGTCCGCATCGACCTGGTCGGCGCGCCGGCGATGGCGTTCGTCGACGGCGAGATCATCCGCGGCGTGGCCGAGCTGCTGTTCGCGGTGGTGCGCGACCTGGCCTACATGGCGATCGAGCTGGGGCCGCAGTACGCGGAGGACCTGGAGTCCGGCGACGGCATCACCAACGCGGTGTTCGGCCTGCTGCGCAACGCACGCATCCTGCAGCCCTCGGACCCGAACCTGGTCGTGTGCTGGGGCGGGCACTCGATATCGCGCGACGAATACCTCTACACCAAGCAGGTCGGCTACGAGTTGGGCCTGCGCGGGCTCGACATCTGCACCGGCTGCGGCCCGGGCGCGATGAAGGGGCCGATGAAGGGCGCCACCATCGCGCATGCCAAGCAGCGGCGCCAGAACACGCGCTACATCGGCGTGACCGAGCCGGGCATCATCGCCGCCGAGTCGCCCAATCCGATCGTCAACCACCTGGTGATCATGCCGGACATCGAGAAGCGCCTGGAGGCGTTCGTCCGCATCGGCCACGGCATCATCGTGTTCCCGGGCGGCGTGGGCACCGCCGAGGAAATCCTGTACCTGCTGGGAATCCTGCTGCGCGAGGACAACGAGGGACTGCCATTGCCGTTGATCCTCACCGGGCCGACCATCGCCGCGCCGTACTTCGAGCAGATCGACCGCTTCATCCGCCTGACCCTGGGCGATGCCGCGGCGTCCCGCTACGAGATCATCGTCGGCGATCCGGTCGAGGTGGCGCGGCGGATGACCAAGGGCATCCGCCAGGTGCGCGAGTACCGGATCGCGCAGCGCGACTCCTTCTACTTCAACTGGTCGGTCAACATTCCGCTGGAGTACCAGCAGCCGTTCGTGCCGACGCACCAGGCGATGGCGGCGCTCGACCTGCACCAGGGCCGGGCCGCCTCCGCGCTCGCCGCCGACCTGCGGCGTGCGTTCTCCGGCATCGTCGCCGGCAACGTCAAGGAGGAAAGCATGCAGCGCATCGAGCAATCCGGCCCGTTCGAGATCCACGGCGACCCGGCGATGATGCAGGCGCTGGATGCCCTGCTGCGCGCATTCGTCGAGCAGCGCCGGATGAAGATCTCCGGCGAGTACAGGCCGTGCTATCGGGTCGTGACCTGAGCAGGGCCGGGCAGGGCGGGCAGGACGTGTCAATTCCTTGACGTCCATCGCCCTGGACTGACCGTTCATCCCCCCGTCGCTTGCCGCCAGGCGGCGGGGTGGGCAGTCTGCACGGCAACACGCTGGGGAGCGTCTGTATGTCTTGCCGCAAAGCAACCGGCTTCACCCTTGTCGAATTGATGATCACGATCGCCGTCTTGGCGGTGCTGATGGCGATCGCGTTTCCGAACTTCCAGGGAACGATCCGCTCGAACCGTGTCGCCACTTCCACCAACGAGATGATCTCCGCCTTGGCCCTTGCCCGAAGCGAGGCCATCAAGTCGACCCGGGGCGGTGGCGTCTGCCCCAGCAGCTCCGGCACAGGATGCGATGGAACGTGGCAGCAGGGCTGGATCGTCTGGTCCGATGCCAATGGCGATGGCCAGTTCGAAGCCGGCGAGCCGATTCTGCGTTATGCGCAGGCCAAGCCGAATATGGTGATCACGGCGGCCGATGGCAGCCCGATCGCATTCAATTCGCGTGGTTTGCGCCTGCCCGACTCGGGACAGTCGGTGACCCTGCGTCCTGAAGAGTGCGGGACGCAGCAGCTCCAGCGGAAGATCGATGTCACGGCCACGGGCCAGACCAAGGTGGTGAAGGAGGATTGCGCCTCGTGAGCATGCATATGAAGGGCTTCCGCGGCGCAACTGCTCGCCAGCGGGGCTTCACCCTGATCGAGGTGATGATTGCGCTCCTGATCCTGGGAGTGGGACTGCTGGGTTTCGCCTTGCTGCAGACCATGAACGTGCGTTTCACCAAGAGCGCGCAGCAGCGCACTGTCGCCAGCAATCTGGCCTACGAGGTCGTGGACATCATGCGCACCCAGCGCTCGATGGGCTCCTACTTCAATGGCGTCACCTACGCCAGTTTTGACGACGTCGATCCAGACACCGCATGCGCCCGCGATACGGATGCAGGTCCGGAAGCCAATATCGCCCGCTGGAAATGCGAGGTCAGCAGTTCGCTGCCGGACGGGCGGGCCAGGATCGTGCTTGCCCCTGACGGGAATCTTACCGTCAGCATTCGCTGGGGGGATCAGCACTGGGAATCCGAGGCCGATGACCAGTTGACGACATTCGAGGTCAAGAGCCGCATATGATCATCTCGTCAGGCAGCATCCCGGCCAGGCTTCAACGCGGTCTTTCTTTGATCGAGCTGATGATCGCGGTAATCATCGGTTCGATATTGATCCTTGGATTGATCCAGGTGTTCTCGGCATCCCGTGCGGCTTACCAGCTGTCGCAAGGCATCGCCCGCAACCAGGAAAACGGCCGTTTTGCGATGGACTTCCTGGCGCGCGATCTGCGCATGGCGGGCCATATGGGTTGCGTGAATGATCAGTCGCTTCTTTCCACGGACTCGGCGGGCAACCTGACCGGTGGAAATATCCGCTCGCTTTTCCTGAACGGCGATGATCGCAATGCCAATAACGTTGCCGCACTGCCATTTCCGCTGCGCTTCGATCTGTCCATCCAGGGATTCGAGGCGAACGGCACTTCCCCTGGCGACAGCGTGAATCTGCCGGCCACGCCCGTTGTCGGCGCTGCCGGCGACTGGACGCCGACGCTTCCGGCCGAATTGAGCGGGCTGGGCATCATCAAGGGAAGCGACGTGGTGGTGCTGCGCTATCTCTCGCCGGAAGAAGAGACTATTACCGGCTTTGCCGCCGGCGGAACCTCGACCATCAGCTATGCGGACGAATCCGCTGCGGGCAGCAGCAGGGTGGCCACCGGGGGCCATGGTCTCTATGCCCTGGCCGACTGTCAGGGGGCGACCGTGTTCCAGGCCAGTGCGGCTCCATCTGACACGACGATGACGGTCAGCGCAACCGGCCTGAACAAGACCAGTCTTGATTTCGTCGGTGCGCTGGACGGTGCGCTCGCCTACCGGGAAGGACAGGCATCGTTGTTTCGTGCGGAGTCGGTGGCGTACTACATCGCGATGAACGGGGGCAATCCCAGTGTCCCGGCGCTATACCGCGTCCGTTGGGGAGCGGCTCCGGGGGGCGATGCGCTGACCTCGGCGCCGGAAGAGCTGGTCGAGGGCGTCGATTCGATGCAACTGCTCTACGGCGAGGACTCGGCCGATCTCAGCAGCACGATTCCCACCGGTTACATCGATACCGTCAATACGGCCGATACCATCGGCGACGGGACCAACGGAAAGCGCTGGCGCCGGGTCGGTGCCGTGCAGTTGGGGTTGCTGGTGCGAAGCAGCGAGCGTTCCGGCTCCGAGCAGGTCGTGAACAACGTGCTCCAGGTCGGCATGACCCCTCCGGAGGACGGCAACTACCGTTCCACCTACGAAACCACGATTGCGCTTCGCAACCGTCTGTTCGGGAATTGATCGATGAAGACCCGGAACCATCAAGGCCGCATCGGCGGTCACGGCGAGAACGGTGCGGTGCTGTACATCGCCCTGATCATGCTGATCCTGCTCGCCCTGATCGGCGTGGTTGGAATGCAGGTCGCGACCATGCAGGAACGCATGGCGGCCAACTATCTCGCGGCCAACATGGCTTTCCAGCAGGCCGAATCGGGCGTGCGTTCGCGCGAATCGGAAATCACCGCGGGCGGGGCATTCGATTTCGAGGATTGCACCACTCCCTACGATCCGATCGAGTGGGCCAACGGTGTCGATGATTCGACGGTTTCGGTGGTCCGGACACGCAACGTCAGCATCTGCATGCAGCAATGCAGTGCGGCCGCGGGCAGCGACCTGTCCGAGAGCTCCTGCAACATGTACCGCACGACCGCTTTCAGCCGCGACCGCTCCTCCATCGAGGAGTCCAGCTCGCTTTCCGCCGTCGACACCATTTTCATCAGGCCCTGATCATGAAACTCGCTCCGCTCAAGTATGGGCTTTCGCTTGCCGCACTGGCCGGTGTCGCCGTCCTGATAGGCAAGGGCATCACTGCGCCGGGCCCCTTGAACATCGCCCAGGCTCCGTTGTTCACGCGAAGCGCATTGCCGCCGCTGAACATGCTGGTGATGGGCAAGGATCACAAGATCTACTACGAGGCCTACAACGACGCCTCCGATCTGGATGGCGATGGCATCCTCGATGTCGGCTACCGTGGCTGGGAACGCAAGGCCGGCACGGTGGAGGAAGGCGAATCGCCTTACAAGATCGATTACTACGGGTATTTCAATTCCTACGCCTGCTACACTTGGATCAACGACCGCTTCGTTCCGCGATCGGCCACGAATGACAAGACCTGTGGCGGGTCATCCTGGAGTGGAGATTTCCTGAATTACCTGACTACCTCGCGCATGGATGCCCTGCGTCGGGTGCTTTATGGAGGCTGGCGCCAGACCGACACTGCCGAGCTGACCGTGTTGCAGGGCGCGTTCTTTCCCCAGGATGCGCACAGCTGGGGCAAGGAATATCAGAGTTATGATCGCGATGGCTACAACATCGCCGATTACGCGCCGTTGTCCGCGCCGAAGGCGGGCAAGTACCACCTGTTCGCAGTGACAACGACCTCCGACAACACTGCACCGCTATTCCGCGTCATGCAGAATGGTGATTTCCGCGTCTGGAATTGGCTCTCGATCGAAGGGCCGGTGGCGGGAAACAAGTGTTTTACCGAGGATAGCGAGCGCATCGACTGTGTAAATGGCGGGGCGTTCAGGTGGTCCGTCGTGCCTGCTGCCGTGTTTAGCGGTCTGACCGTGACCACTTGGAAGCGAACGATAACAAACAACAATAATCCCGACGATCAGGCGGGGATGAATCGGCTTTTCAACGATAACGCCGTCACCGGAAATATTTGTGGCAGTGGCCCTGCTACGAATATCAATAAGCCCAACGATGGAAACCCGTTCAGCGGAAATAATGGTTGCGGAAACGACAACTACCTGAGTCGCATCGAGGGCACTCTCAACATATCTGTCGCAGGCGACTATACCTTCGCCGTCGATGGCGACGACGCCGTCGACGTTTTTATCGATGGAAGTCGCGTGGCCTCCTGGTATGGTGGGCATGCCGCCGGGGATCGCGGCAATCCCGATGCGAGATACCGGGGGACGGTCCGGTTATCGGCAGGTGCCCACACGGTCAGGTTTCGCCATCAGGATAATGGTGGTGGCGATAGCTGGGCACTGCTGTGGTACCAGAGGAGCCCGACCGCGGAGCGCCGGACGGACTACAGCGTGCGCGTGGAAGTATGTCCCCCGGGGAACAACGGGATCCGCGATACCTCCTGCAAGGCTTACCCAGGTGGCAGCTTCAAGCCGACCGGCATCCTGCATGACTACGGCGAGTCTCAGCGGATGTACTTCGGCCTGATCACCGGATCGCAGTTCAACAACCTGGAAGGCGGCGTCCTGCGCCGAAACATTTCCGACTTCGCCAGCGAGATCGATCCGCAGACCGGCATCTTCAAGACCACGGTCAACGGCATTGCCCGCAGCATCGATCGACTGCGCATGATCGGCGGCGGGTATGGGGGCGGCACGAGCAACAATCTCAATAGCGACAGCAACTGGAACTGGGCCAACGGCTATGGCAACTGCCCGTCGTTCGGAGATCGTGCGCTAGCCAACGGCGAATGCCGGATGTGGGGCAATCCGATCGCCGAGATGTTGTACGAATCGATGCGTTACTTCGCAGGTGCCGGGAGGCCGACCAGTCGATTCGCTACCGGCGGGGCCAGCGAAGGCGTCTCCGAAGAGAATGCCATGCACCTGACCACGGAATCGTGGAAGGACCCGTACAAAACGGTGGCCGAAGGCGGCCTGGGATATGCGACCTGCGCCAAGCCCTACCAGACGGTGATCAGCGACATCAATCCCAGCTATGACGGCGACCTGCCGGGCAGTGCCTGGAACGAGAGCGCCACTAATGATGTGGCGACGCTGTCGGGCTTTAATGCTTCGACCGAGGGCAGTGCGATATGGGCCGCTGAATTTGGCGGTACGCGCGACGTGTTCATCGGCGAGGCCGGCGGTACCGTGGATGGAGCGCCAACCGTGAAAAGGGCCAGCAGCTTCGGCAACATCCGCGGCTTGGCACCGGAGGAGCCGACCAAGCAGGGTACCTACTATTCCGCCAGCGTCGCCCGCTTCGGACGGAACAACGACATCAACCCGGCGGCCAACGACCAGAACCTGATGACCTACTCGATCGCCTTGGCCTCGCCGCTGCCGCGCATCGAGTTTCCGGTCGCCGGTCGTACCGTCACCCTGATTCCGTTCGCCAAGACGGTCAGCGGTACCTTCGGCAATAGCGCTACCCACAAGCCGGTCAATACCATCGTCGATTTCTATGTCGAGCGGGTGGTGAACCTGAAATCGGTCGAAGACGCGAACATCAACGAAGGCCGCCCTTACGCGGTGTTCCGCATCAACTACGAGGACGTGGAGCAGGGCAACGACCATGACATGGATGCCATCGCCCGCTATACGATCCAGGCGACCGCCGATGGCAAGGTGCAGGTCGATTTGAGTTCCGAGTACGCGGCCGGCAGTGCCGACCAGAACATTGGCTACATCATTTCCGGCACGACCAAGGATGGCGTGTACCTGGAGGTGCGCGACCGTGACGGCCCCGGAACGCCGTATGTCCTCAATACGCCGCCCGGGGCGTGGGCCGGCGATTGTGCCGGCGGCGTCACCAATTCCCCGTGCAACCAGCCGCTGGGTATCAATGCCACTCGCACCTTCACCCCTTCCGGCGATGGCGCCGTCACCGGCATCCAGCTCAAGGATCCGTTGTGGTACGCGGCCAAGTACGGAGCGCCTGTGGCCGGCTCGGTCGATGACAACGGCGATCCGACCAACTACTTCCTGGTGACGAATCCCTTGAACCTGCGCGAGCAGCTGACCAAGGCGTTTGACGACATCCAGGACAAGAAGGGACCCAGCGGCTCGCTGGCGATATCGGGTGCGCGCGTATCCGAAGGTTCGTTGGTGGTGATGCCGCGCTACAGCAGTGCCGATGACACGCGTGACTGGACGGGCGACCTGGAGGGCTATCCGGTGAACGCTGATGGCTCCCTGGCCGCGCGTGCATGGAACGCGGCGTCGAACATGCCCGACACCGCGGCCGAGGTGGACGAGCGCAAGATCTTCACGGCCATCGCTGCCGTGGACGACGACAACCGCGCTGCCATGGTCCGCGAATTCAAGGCGGGTGATCTTGCTCTTGATCCGAGCAACACCAGTAACGCCGAACTGTTCGGCCGACTCGGATATACGGTGGCCGGGGTGATCAATGATTTTGGTGCGCAAGTCACGCCCAACCAGATGGTGAACTACCTGCGTGGCTATCGGTCGATGGAAGGTACCGCGCTGAACACGGCCCCGTTCCGGCGCCGGAGCGGTATCTTGGGCGACATCATCAACTCCGCCCCGGTGATCGCGACCAAGCGTGCGAACTATGGCTGGGCGGCGGCGTCGGGCCTGCCGCAGGCCACGCGAACGGCGTACACCGAGTACGTGAACAGCAAGGCCAGCAATCGCGAATACGTCTATGTCGGCGCGAACGACGGCATGCTGCATGGCTTCGACGACCTCGGCGTCGAGAAGTTCGCCTACGTTCCCAATGGCGTGCTGTCCAACATGGGCTTGCTGGCGACCCGCGATTACCAGCATCACTACTATGTCGACGGCAAGCTGACCCTCAGCGATGCCCGGATCGGCAGCGCCTGGAAGACCGTTCTGGTCGGCGGCGCGGGGGCCGGTGGGCGCACCGTGTTCGCGCTGAACGTCACCGATCCTGCCAATTTCGCGAAGGGCGATGTGCTGTGGGAGGTGAACAGCAGCACCGATGCCGACATCGGCTATGTGATGGGCAAGCCCGTGGTCGTCCCCCTCCAGAACGGCAAGTGGGTTGCGCTGTTCGGCAATGGCTACAACAGCGAGTCCGGCAAGGCGGCGCTGTTCGCGGTCGATCTGGAAACCGGCAAGGTCCTGGCGAAGATCGTGGCCGACGATGGCACCGCGAACGCCGACCTCGGCTACAACGGCCTGGGCAACATCACGGTGCTGGATACGGACGGTAACGGTCTGGTGGATACCGTGTACGGCGGTGACCTGCATGGCAACGTGTGGAAATTCAACGTCAAGGCCGATGACGCCACGGATTGGGATGTCAGCTACAAGAATGGCCTGAACCAGAACCAGCCGCTGTTCATCGCCCGTGACGCCCAAGGCAATCGCCAGTCGATTACCGGAGCGTTCGAGGTGGCGGTCGGTCCGGGCGTGGGGTACATGCTGTACTTCGGTACCGGTCGTTACTTCGTCACCGGCGACAACGACAACAAGGACGCGAACAGCGTCTACGGAATCTGGGACGATGGCACGCCGATCAGCAATGGACGTACCGCACTTGTCGGCCAGACGTTGAGTTCGCTCGAGGACGATGAGGATACCGCGACGGACGAATCGAAGATCCGCGTCGTCAGCCGCAATCCCGTCAGCTACTACACCCATCGTGGCTGGTACATGGATCTGACGGTGGATGGTACGAAGACCGGCGAGCGTTTCATTGCGACTCCGACGCTGCGCGAGGGGCGGATCTACTTCACGACCTATATCCCGGGTGTGGGCAGCGATTGCTTGCCTGGCGGAGAAAACTGGCTGTACTCGCTGACTGCAGGAACCGGCGCCCCGGCCCTGGGCGAGGTGTCCATCCCGCCGGGCAGCGATCCCATCGGCGGCGGCAATGCGGGTGGCGTCGCTACCGGCGATGGTGCGCCGAGCCAGGGCGTAGGGTCGTTGAACCCCGTCCCGCAGCCGAAGCCCTATTGCGATCCCAGTGATCCTGACTGCGATCCCGAGAGTCCGCCGACGATATGCAGCGAGGTGATCGTCGATCCGTCCGATACCAGCAAGACCATCTCGAGGGTCAGGGCCTGCGGTCGGCAGTCCTGGAGGCAATTGCGATGAACAAGGGGATATCTCAGATGAAGTTCGGCAGTTCCTCAGCATTGAGTGGATTCCGGTCACGCGGCTTTACGCTGATCGAGTTGATGGTGGTGGTGGCGATCATTGCGATCCTCGCCGCGATTGCTTACCCCGCCTATCAGGATTTCGTCCGCAAGGGGCGGCGTGGGCAGGCCAAGGCCGACCTGGTCGAATACGCCCAGGTCGCAGAGCGCTTCCGGACCATCAACAACACGTACATCGGCTTCGATGCCGGTGGCAGGATTGCAAGCCAGTCACCGAGGCAAGGCACGGCGTGGTATCAGATTTCGTTGGACGGCGATGCCACCCGGTCGAGCTTCAAGCTTCAGGCCGTGCCGCAGGGCGCGCAGGAAAAGGACAAGTGCGGCACCCTGACGATCAATCAGGCAGGGGTTAAGACCAATAGCAAGGGAAACCTCGCTGACTGCTGGTAAGCAGGCTGCCGGCGCCTGAACTGGCAGGTAAAAAAGACGCTTGCAACGCGGCGCGGATGCTCGTTACAATGCGCGCCCCGCCCGAATAGCTCAGCCGGTTAGAGCACTTGACTGTTAATCAGGGGGTCGTTGGTTCGAGTCCAACTTCGGGCGCCAAAACACCGCAAGGGCCGCGAGCGATCGCGGCCCTTGCCTTTTGTGCTGCCGGTGGCATCAGTCCTGGCAGGGTGGGCGGTTCACCGGGCGGCTGGAGCGGACCCGGCCGAGATTGTTGACCACGACTTCCCCCAGCAGCTGGCGGTCGTTGCATAGCCGCAGGCGCAGGTTGCTGCCTGCGCTGCGGCCGTCGGAGAGGAAGCGGATGGCCTTGCGTCCGCTGCTCGAGAGCAGCCTCAGCGAGCCGGCGACCGGCGCGTTCTCGTACCTCATGACGGCGCCGGCTCCGGCCGGTTGGCCGGCCTTGACCGGATCGCGGTACATGATCCAGCCGGCGCTCCAGTCGCTGTCCGATCGGCAGCGGGCCCCGTCGATCGAGGGGCAGACGCTGACCGGCACTCGCTGGGTGATCGCCGTGTTCCTGGCAAGGGCGAACTGGGCGCTGATCCGGTGCATCGCCGTAGCGGCGCGTTGCCGCTCCAGCGTGCCCTGCAAGCCGGGGATGCCGATGCCCGCCAGGACGACGAGAACGCCCATCGCGACCACCAGTTCCACCAGTGTGAGGCCCTGCATCCCGTGCTTGCCCATGCGCTGCCGATCCGTGGCTGACCTGGGGTGATTCTTGGGCGGGAAATGGTCGGGCGGTAACCGCTGCGGGGATGGTTCATCCGTAGGGATTCTGCTCGCGGGACCGTCATCCGGCGGCTCGCTATACTGCCGGGTCGCTCTCCGGGTATTGCTCCATGACCGATCGATTCCAGCTCGTTTCCCCGTACTCGCCGGCCGGCGACCAGCCGGCGGCCATCGAGAAGCTGGTGGCCAATTTCGAGGCCGGGCTGGCCAAGCAGACCCTGCTTGGCGTCACCGGCTCGGGCAAGACCTACACGATCGCGAACGTGGTCCAGCAGGTACAGAAGCCGACCCTGGTGATGGCGCCGAACAAGACGCTGGCGGCGCAGCTGTACGGCGAGTTCAAGGCGTTCTTCCCGCACAACGCGGTGGAATACTTCGTCAGCTACTATGACTACTACCAGCCGGAAGCCTACGTGCCGTCGTCGGACACGTTCATCGAGAAGGACAGCTCGATCAACGAGCACATCGAGCAGATGCGACTGGCCGCGACCAAGACCCTGTTGTCGCGCCCCGACGCGCTGGTGGTGGCGACGGTGTCGGCGATCTACGGCCTGGGCGCGCCGGAGGACTACCTGTCGCTGCGGCTGATCCTGTCGCTGGGCGAGCACATCGACCAGCGCGGGCTGATCCGCCACCTGACCGACCTGCAGTACACCCGCAACGAGTTCGAGCTGACCCGCGGCGCGTTCCGGGTACGCGGCGAGGTGGTGGACGTGTTCCCGGCCGAATCCGATACCGAGGCCCTGCGCATCGAGCTGTTCGATGGCGACATCGAGGCGCTGACGCTGTTCGATCCGCTCACCGGCGAGACCCTGCGCAAGCTGCAGCGCTACACGGTGTATCCCAAGACCCACTACGCGACCACGCGCGAGCGCACCCTGAGCGCGGTCGACACGATCAAGGAAGAGCTGAAGGAGCGGCTCGAGCAGCTGTACGCCCAGAACAAGCTGGTCGAAGCCCAGCGCCTGGCGCAGCGCACCCAGTTCGACCTTGAGATGATGGTCGAGGTGGGCTACTGCAACGGCATCGAGAACTACTCGCGGCACCTCACCGGCAAGGGACCGGGCGAGCCGCCGCCGACGCTGTTCGACTACCTGCCTGCCGACGCGCTGCTGGTGATCGACGAGTCGCACGTGACGATCCCGCAGATCGGCGCCATGTACAAGGGCGACCGCTCGCGCAAGGAGACGCTGGTGGAGTTCGGCTTCCGCCTGCCGTCGGCGCTGGACAACCGGCCGCTGCGGTTCGAGGAATGGGAGGCGCGCGCACCGCGCAGCATCTACGTCTCGGCGACGCCGGGACCGTACGAACTGCGCGAGTCCGGCGAGGAGATCACCGAGCTGGTGGTGCGGCCGACCGGCCTGGTCGATCCCCAGGTGGAGATCCGCCCGGTCGCCACCCAGGTCGACGACCTGATATCGGAGGTCAACGAGCGGATCAAGCTGGGCGACCGCGTGCTGGTGACCACGCTGACCAAGCGCATGGCCGAGAACCTGACCGAATACCTCGGCGAGCACGGCATCCGCGTGCGCTACCTGCATTCGGACATCGACACCGTCGAGCGCGTGGAGATCATCCGCGACCTGCGCCTGGGCAAGTTCGACGTGCTGGTCGGCATCAACCTGCTGCGCGAGGGCCTGGACATGCCGGAAGTGTCGCTGGTGGCGATCCTCGACGCCGACAAGGAAGGCTTCCTGCGCTCGACCGGCTCGCTGATCCAGACCATCGGCCGTGCCGCACGCAACCTGCGCGGCAAGGCGATCCTGTACGCGGACAAGATGACGCGCTCGATGCAGGCGGCGATCGACGAGACCGACCGGCGCCGGGCCAAGCAGGTCGAGTACAACGAGGAGCACGGGATCGTGCCCAAGTCGGTGGCGCGTCCGATCGCCGACATCCTGGAGGGCGCGCGCGACGGGCAGGAGGCCAAGGGCGGCAAGTCGGGCAAGGGCAGGGGACGGCGCGTGGCCGAGGAGGCGGTGGACTATCGCACCCTCGGGCCGGCCGAGATCGCCGCCAGGCTCAAGTCGCTCGAGCAGCAGATGTACCAGCATGCCCGCGACCTGGAGTTCGAGGAGGCCGCGCGCATCCGCGACCAGATCCAGCGGCTGAAGGAGGCGAGCCTCGGTTGAGCCTGCCTGTATTGGCGGGCGCTTGCGGCGATTCGGTGCCCGGCTATTGTCGTCCGCGAACAGCTGGGCTAGAATTCGCGCCCCTGCAGAGAGCAATCCGCTGCAGGCGACCGGGCGGTTAGCTCAGCGGTA
>DNXT01000332.1:22591-23539 GCA_003505795.1 Lysobacteraceae bacterium
GGTTAGCTCAGCGGTAGAGCACTACCTTGACATGGTAGGGGTCACAGGTTCGAACCCTGTACCGCCCACCATCTAAGTACCTGATGCGTCAGCGGAAAGATGGGATGAAGGAGCCGGCCTAAGGGTCGGCTCTTTTCGTAAGTGCCTTCATGGGTGCGCGCGTCGCCGTCGTGCTGCGAGTCGCCTCCAGGTGACCAGCCGCAACGGAGTGCCGCGCCGTTGCTCCGGGCAGCGCCGGCGCCGCCCGTGGGCCCGTTCGACGCGCAAGTCCCGGACTTGCGGCCGATGCCCGCTCCTGTACGAGGCGCCGAAAGCGTCCGCCGCCCGCCTTCTTTTGAGGGGGGGAGAAGCCTGAGCCGATCTGGCGACGGCCTCGGCGAGCTTGCCAGGTGCCAGGCGCGGGCGGGCGGTCTCAGTGGAAATCGCGCGAGGCCACCTCCAGGCCGCCGAGCAGGTCGCTGAGGTCGTGCAGGTCGCCGGCGATCAGGTGGGCGACGCCGTCCGCGCGTTCCCAGCGCCCGCGCACCGCCAGCAGCCGCGATTCCAGCAGTGCGCGACGGCGGCGCAGCGCCACGTGCGGCCAGACGATGACGTTGACCATGCCGTGCTCGTCCTCCAGGGTGACGAAGATCGTGCCCTTGGCGGTGCCGGGGCGCTGGCGCTGGGTGACCAGCCCGGCCACGTGCACGCCGGCACCGTGGTGGCGGCCCTGCAGCTCGTGCAGGCCGATGATGCGGCGCGCGGCCATCTGCGGACGCAGCAGCGCCATCGGATGCTTGCCCAGGCTCAGCCCGGTGCTGCGGTAGTCGGAGATGATCTCCTCGCCCAGGCGTGGCGCCGGCAGCGCGATCGTCGCTTCCTCCGGACTGCCCGGCAGCAGCGGCCGCCGCCGCTCGATCCCGGCCACCGCCCAGCGCGCGGCATTGCGATGCCCGGCCAGCGAGGCCA
>DNXT01000210.1 GCA_003505795.1 Lysobacteraceae bacterium
GCGGGAATAGCTCAGTTGGTAGAGCGCAACCTTGCCAAGGTTGAGGTCGCGAGTTCGAGTCTCGTTTCCCGCTCCAGATCCAGAAGCAAGGGCCCCGATCTTCGGGGCCTTTGTCGTTCCGGGCCCGGTGCCGGTTTTTTTCGCTACACTCGGCACGACGGCCTGGTGGCAGAGTGGTCATGCAGCGGACTGCAAATCCGCGTACGCCGGTTCAATTCCGACCCAGGCCTCCATCTTCCTGCGCATTCCGATCGCCGCCCGCCAGCCCGGCGGGCGACGATTGATCCAGGTCAAGGCGACCGGTCGCCGCAGGCGCCATGCTGCGCCCATGCAAACGACCGTGCGCGACCACGCCGCTGCCCTAGCGTGGAACTTCGATCCCGACCTGCTGCGCCGCTACGACCGCCCGGGACCGCGCTACACCTCGTATCCGACCGCGCCGCATTTCCAGCCGGGCTTCGACGGCGAACAGCTGCGCGCGGCGATCGCGCGCTCGCAACGGGAGCGGCCGGGGCGGGCCATCTCGTTGTACGTGCACGTGCCGTACTGCACCAGCCCGTGCTTCTACTGCGGCTGCAACCGGGTCGTGACCCGCGATGCGCGCAAGGGCGCGGTGTACGTCGAGCGCGTGCTGCGCGAGGCGGCAATGGTCGCCTCGATGATCGACCCCTCGCGCCAGGTGGTGCAGCTGCACCTGGGCGGAGGAACGCCCAACTTCCTGGCGCCGGAACTGATCGGCCGGCTGCTGGCCGGCCTGCGTGCATGCTTCGACTTCAGCGAGGCCGGTTCCCGGGACTTTTCGATCGAGCTGGACCCGCGCGCGGTGCAGGCGGCCGATATCCAGGCGCTGGCCGGCCTCGGCTTCAACCGGACCAGCCTGGGTATCCAGGACTTCGATCCGGACGTGCAGCGCGCGATCAACCGCGAGCAGGGCGTCGAGGAGACGCTGGGCGTGATCGAGGCGTGCCGGGCGCACGGCATCCGCTCGGTGAACGTGGATCTCATCTACGGCCTGCCGCGGCAGAACCTGGACGGGTTCGCGCGCACCCTGGACACGGTGATCGGCGTGCGCCCCGACCGCCTGGCGATCTACGGCTATGCGCATCTTCCGCAGATGTTCCGCGCGCAGCGGCAGATCGCCGATGCGGAGCTGCCCGACGCCGAACTGAAGCTGGCCCTGCTGGGGCTGGCGGTGCGCAAGCTCACCGAGGCGGGCTACCAGTACATCGGCATGGACCACTTCGCGCTGCCGGACGAGGAACTGGCCTGCGCGCAGCGGCGCGGCGACCTGCATCGCAACTTCATGGGCTACACGACGCATTCGGAAACCGACCTGATCGGCGTGGGGGTGAGCGCGATCAGCCGCATCGGCGACAGCTACAGCCAGAACCCGCGCGACCTTCCCGCCTGGGAGGCGGCCATCGACGCCGACACGCTGCCGGTATGGCGCGGATTGACGCTGTCCTCGGACGATCGCCTGCGCGCGGACCTGATCCAGGAGCTCATGTGTTCCGGAGAGATCGACGTCGAACGCCTGCAGCGGCGGCACTCGATCGATTTCGGCACCTACTTCGCCAGCGAACTGCGGCGGCTGGCGCCGCTGCAGCAGGACGGGCTCGCCGAGTACGACGGCGGCGCGATCCGCGCGACCGGGAGGGGGCGCCCGCTGATCCGGCTCATCGCGATGTGCTTCGACGGCTACCTGGGCAAGGCCGCGCAGCCGGCCAGCTACTCGCGCGCGATCTGAGATCCGTCGCCGGGACGATGCGCGTGCGCGGGCATTCCCAAGCCGCCCGCGATCAGGCACGCTATCGCGATGCCCGGGTGGCGAAACTGGTAGACGCAAGGGACTTAAAATCCTTCGGCCGCGAGGCCATGCGGGTTCGATCCCCGCCCCGGGTACATTCGACAGCATCGTTGCGCAGGCGTGTTCGCTGCCTCGCCGTGGAACCCAAGGAAGCACATGTCAGCTGCACTTCCCGTCGCCGACGCGGCGAACGCGATCGCGATCATCGGGCTGGGATACGTAGGGCTGCCGCTGGCGGTCGAATTCGGCAAGCGCCGCCGCACGGTCGGGTTCGACATCGATGCCGCGCGCATCGAGCGCCTGCGCGGCGGGCAGGACGACACGCTGGAGCTGGACGCCGGGGAACTGGCGGCGGCACCGCACCTGCACTACAGCGCCGATCCCGCCGCAGTGGCCGGCTGCACGGTGTTCATCGTCACCGTGCCCACGCCGATCGACGCCTACGAGCAGCCGGACCTGGAACCATTGCGAAGCGCCAGCCGCCTGGTCGGTTCGGTGCTCAAGCCGGGCGACCTGGTGATCTACGAGTCGACGGTGTATCCGGGAACCACCGAGGAAGTGTGCGTGCCGATTCTCGAGGAGGTCTCGGGACTGGCGTTCAACCGCGACTTCCACTGCGGCTACAGCCCCGAGCGGATCAACCCGGGCGACCGCCTGCGGCGCCTGCCCGACATCCGCAAGATCACTTCCGGCTCGACCCCGGAAGCGGCGCAGGCCGTCGATCGCCTGTACGCCGGCATCATCACCGCCGGGACCTGGCTGGCGCCGTCGATCCGCGTGGCCGAGGCGGCGAAGGTGATCGAGAACATCCAGCGCGACGTCAACATCGCGCTGGTCAACGAGCTCGCGCTGATCTTCGACCGCCTCGGCATCGACACGCGCGACGTGCTCGATGCCGCCGGGACCAAATGGAATTTCCTGCCGTTCCGGCCGGGCCTGGTCGGCGGCCACTGCATCGGCGTGGATCCGTACTATCTGCTGCACAAGTCCGAGAGCGTGGGGTACCACCCGGACCTGATCCACACCGCGCGTTCGGTCAACAACCGGGTCGGCATGCACGTGGTCGAGCGGGTGCTGGAGCGGCTCGAGCAGCAGCATGGCAGCAGCGGAGGAAAGCGGATCCTGGTGCTCGGCGCGACGTTCAAGGAGAACTGCCCGGACCTGCGCAACAGCCGTGCGCTGGAACTGGTCGGCAACTTCCAGGCCCGCGGCGCCGTGGTCGACGTGGTCGATCCCTGGGTCGATCCGGCGGAGGCGCTGCGGCATGCCGGCGTGCATCTTGCCGAACGCATCGAGGCGGGCAGCTACGATGCGGTGGTGCTGGCGGTGGCGCACCAGCAGTTCCTCGACTACCCGGCCGACTACATCCGCTCGCTGGGCAGGCCCGGCGCAGTGGTCTATGACGTCAAGTCGGTGTGGCCGCGCGAACTGGTGACCGATCGCCTGTAGACGATCGTACCGCCGCCGCGGCGCTCGGGCCTGGCCCGGCCCCGCTCGCGATCAGGCCGATGCCGCGGCGCGTCCGGCCAGCCA
>DNXT01000063.1:0-408 GCA_003505795.1 Lysobacteraceae bacterium
TCTTCAACACTTGGTACAGCGCATCGTCCATCCCGCGCGGCCGGAAGGTGCCGGCGCCGAGCGCCGCCACCCGCACCTCGGCGGTCAGCAGCAGCTCGTCCCCGCGGCGGATCGACTGCGCGAACACCAGGCTGGCGCGCCGGCACTGCCGCAACGTCGCCGAGACCTCCAGCGCGTCGTCCAGCCGTGCCGGCTTCAGGAACTCCAGTTCCATCGACCGCACCGCGAACACCAGCTCGTGCTCGCGGCGCATGCGTTCCTGGCCGTAGCCCAGCGCGCGCATCCACTCGGTCCGCGCCCGCTCCAGGAAGGCCACGTAGCGCGCGTGGTAGACCACGCCACCTGCGTCGGTATCTTCCCAATAGACGCGTGTCGGCCAACTGAATAGACGGGATTCGGGATTAGGGA
>DNXT01000063.1:610-4454 GCA_003505795.1 Lysobacteraceae bacterium
GGATTCGGGATTAGGGATTCGGGATTGGATGGTCGAGGGCACGGAAGGCATCAGAACAGGCTCTCCGAATCCCCAATCCCCAATCCCGGATCCCGCTTGGGCTGCAGGCCCAGGTGCCGGTAGGCCTTGTGGGTGGCCATGCGGCCGCGCGCGGTCCGCACCAGGAAGCCCTGCTGGATCAGGTAGGGCTCGATCACGTCCTCGAGCGTGCCGCGCTCCTCCGACAGCGAGGCGGCCAGCGACTCGACCCCGACCGGGCCGCCGTCGAAGTAGTCGACGATGGTCCGCAGCAGGCGCCGGTCGAGCTCGTCGAAGCCTTCCGGGTCGACCTTGAGCATCTGCATCGCCGCCTGGGCGATGTCGGCGTCGATATGGCCGGCGGCCTTGACCTGGGCATAGTCGCGCACCCGCCGCAGCAGCCGGTTGGCGATGCGCGGGGTGCCGCGCGAGCGCCTGGCGACCTCGGCGGCGCCGTGCGGGGTGCAGTCGATGCCGAGGATGCCGGCCGAGCGCGAGACGATCCGGGTCAGCTCCTCGGCGGAGTAGAACTCCAGGCGCTGGACGATGCCGAAGCGGTCGCGCAGCGGCGCGGTCAGCAGGCCGGCGCGGGTGGTGGCGCCGATCAGGGTGAACGGCGGCAGGTCGATCTTGATCGAGCGCGCGGCCGGGCCCTCGCCGATCATGATGTCGATCTGGAAGTCCTCCATCGCCGGGTACAGCACTTCCTCGACCACCGGCGACAGGCGGTGGATCTCGTCGACGAACAGCACATCGAACGGCTGCAGGTTGGTCAGCAGCGCGGCCAGGTCGCCGGCCTTCTCGATCACCGGGCCGGAGGTCATCCGCAGGTTGACCCCCAGCTCGTTGGCGATGACGTGGCTGAGCGTGGTCTTGCCCAGCCCCGGCGGGCCGAAGATCAGCACGTGGTCCAGCGCCTCGCCGCGGGCCTTGGTCGCCTCGATGTAGATCGACAGCTGCTCGCGCACCGGCACCTGGCCGAGGTAGTCGGCCAGCCGCTTGGGGCGGATGCTGGCCTCGACCGCGTCGTCCTCGCGGGTGGCCTGGGTGGCGATGATGCGATCCATGGAGCGGGAATCGGGAATGGGAAGGGGGAATCGTGCGGCTACATAGTAGCGGTTACGGGTGTTCGCGGCGCTTGCTTCAGGAGCACGATCCGTCCACCTCGGCTTTTGCCTTTCTCATTCCCTATCCCATTTTCTCCATTCCCGGGCCGCGGCGAGACGCCGTGGCCTAGATCTCCACCTGCGCGCCCAGCTCGACCAGCCGGTTGCCCGGGATCCGGAAGAAGCCGGTGGCCGGGGCGGCGTTGCGGTGCATCAGCGCGAACAGCTTGTCGCGCCAGATCGGCATGCCGCGGTTGGCGCTGGCGACGATGGTCTCGCGGCTGGCGAAGAAGGTGGTGTCCATCGGGTCGAAGTAGATCCCGCCCTGGTCGCACGAGCGCATCAGCGCCAGCGGCACGTCCGGGGTCTCCATGAAGCCGAAGCGCACGTAGATCCGGTAGAACTCGTCGCCGATCGATTCGATCTTCAGGCGCTTGTCCGCCGGCGCGTAGGGGATCGGCAGGGTTTCCACGTTGAGGAACACGTTGCGCTCGTGCAGCACCTTGTTGTGCTTGAGGTTGTGCATCAGCGCGTGCGGGGCCACGGTCGGGTCGGCGGTGAGGAACACCGCGGTGCCCGGCACCCGCACCGGCGGCGCCAGCATCAGCCCGGGCAGGAAGGTGTCGATGCGGATGCCGTCCTTGCGGATCTCGTCGCGCAGCAGCGCGCGGCCGCGCCGCCAGGTCCGCATCAGGGTGAACAGCACGATGCCCAGCGCCACCGGGAACCAGGCGCCCTGCAGCAGCTTGGCGCCGTTGGCGACGACGAAGCCGAGGTCGATGGCGAAGAACACCACGCACAGCGGCAGGATCCAGTTGCGCGAGCGCGGCCACAGCGCGCGCGCGACCAGCGCCAGCAGCAGGGTGTCGATCAGCATGGTGGCCGAGACCGAGATGCCGTAGGCCACCGCCAGGTTGGACGAGCTCTGGAACGCCAGCACCAGCCCGATCACCATCACCGCCAGGCCCCAGTTGATGCCCGGGATGTAGATCTGGCCGATGGTGTCGTGCGAGGTGTGCTTGATCCGCATGCGCGGGATGTAGCCCAGCTGCATGGCCTGGCGCGAGACCGAGAACGCGCCGGTGATCACCGACTGCGAGGCGATCACCGCCGCCATCGTGGCCAGCACGATCATCGGGTACAGCGCCCAGTCCGGGACCGACTCGAAGAAGGGGTTCTTGACCGCCTCGGGGTGGTCGAGCACCAGCGCGCCCTGGCCCAGGTAGTTCAGCAGCAGGCACGGCAGCACGAAGAAGTACCAGGCATGGCGGATCGGGGGCGCGCCGAAGTGGCCCATGTCCGCGTACAGCGCCTCGCCGCCGGTCACCGCCAGCACCACCGCGCCGAGGATGAACACCCCGTGCCAGCCGTGGTCCAGGAAGAAGCGCACTCCCCACCAGGGGTTGAACGCCTTCAGCACTTCCGGCGCGTCGAGGATGTTCCACACGCCGATCGCCGCCAGCGACAGGAACCAGACCGAGGTGATCGGGCCGAACGCCTTGCCGATCTTCTCGGTGCCGAAGCGCTGCGCGGCGAACACCGCCAGCAGCACCACGATGGTGATCGGCATGATGAACGCGTGCAGGCGCGGGGCCGCCACGCCCAGGCCCTCGACCGCGCCCAGCACCGAGATCGCCGGGGTGATCACCCCGTCGCCGAAGAACAGCGACGCGCCGAAGATGCCGAGGATGCCGATCACGTAGGCCGAGCGCGAGCCGTGCCGGAGGGTGCGCTGGGCCAGCGCCATCAGCGCCATGATGCCGCCCTCGCCCTCGTTGTCGGCGCGCATGATGATGGTCACGTACTTCAGCGTGACCACGATCATGAGCGCCCAGAACGCCAGCGACAGCACGCCGAGCACGGTGTCGTGGTCGCTGGCCAGGCCGTAGTGCGGCGAGAACGCCTCCTTCAGCGTGTACAGCGGGCTGGTGCCGATGTCGCCGAAGACGACGCCGATCGCCCCCAGCACCAGGGCGAAGCCGCCATTGGCCGGCGCGTGCCCGGAACCGGCGTGGGAAGAGGAGGAAGGCTGGGACATGGGAGGCCGAGGTTATCGCCGCGCGGCGTGAAGAAGAAGGCAGCGTCGCGCGTCAGCGCAGCGCCGCCTGGAGCGCCTTGCGGATGACGGTGGCGACGTCGTCGCCTTCCGCGCCGGCGTCGCGCGCCATCCTGGCGGCTTCGGCCGGCTTGTAGCCGAGCTGCTGCAGGGCCACGGTGGCCTCGGACACCGGGTCGTTGCCGAGCTGGCCGGTGATCGGCGCGCCGCCGCCGCCGATGTCGGCGGCCCGGTCCTTCAGTTCCACCACCATGCGCTCGGCGGTCTTCTTGCCGATGCCGGGGATGCGGGTCAGCGCGGCGACGTCGCCGGTCTGGATCAGCCGCGCGAACTCGTCGACGCTGACCCCGGACAGCACCGCCAGTGCGATCTTGGCGCCGATGCCGCTGACCTTCTGCAGGTCGCGGAACAGCCTGCGCTCGCCCTCGCGCAGGAAGCCGTACAGCGCCACGCTGTCCTCCTTCTGCGCGTAGTGGGTGAACAGGATCACGTCGCGACCGACGTCAGGCAGGTCGTAGAAGGTGCTCATCGGCGCCTCCAGCTCGTAGCCGACGCCGCCGACGTCGATCACCAGCCACGGCGGCTGCTTGTAGGCCAGCAGGCCGCGCAGGCGGCCGATCATGGCCGCACCCCTTGGGTGCGGCGGGATTCGGGATTCGGGATT
>DNXT01000060.1 GCA_003505795.1 Lysobacteraceae bacterium
CCGGCAGGACCTGGGCGGGCGAATGGCTCGGCGACCGCGGCACGCTCGCGGCGCGCTCGCCGAGCCAGCTGGCCGACCGCATCCGGGCGCCGGTGTTCCTGGCGGCCGGCGGCAAGGACGAGCGCGCGCCGATCGAGCACAGCGAGCGCATGGAGAAGGCGCTGCGCAAGGCCGGGGTACCGGTGGAGACGCTGTACTTCCCGAACGAAGGCCACGGCTTCTACACCGAGCCGCATCGTCGCGAGTACTACACGCGCTTGCTGGACTTCCTGTCCCGCCACCTGGGCGGGGCGACCGCGACGGCGCGCTAGCGGCGCGCCCGGCATCGATCCTGCGGCATTCGCCAGCGCTGGGCAGCTTCATGGGCAGTTGGCCTGCTGCCTGCGGAGGGGCCGCGCGGGCGCGGCGTCGGGCAGCGAAGGCAGGCGGTATCGCGACGCCACCGCCAAGTCGATTCGCTCACCGCTCGCGCAACGCCGCGTCCAGGCCATCGCGCAGCAGGTCCAGCTGTGCGTCCGATCCATCGACCGGCAGGAGCGTGCGCCGGGCGATCCGCCAACGCCCGTGGTGGCGCTCGAGTTCCCAGCGGTTCACCACGGCGCGGTGGATGCGATAGCCCGGCGACACGCCGTGGTTGGGCAGCTCGCGCGACCGGCCCTCGTGGTCGAGATGCACGATCATGAGATACGACGTCACCACGGCGGCATCGCCGCGCAGGTCGATCAACGGGTGGCCGGCGACATGCGCCAGCCCGCGGCGAATGGCCTGGTGGTGCTCCGGCCTCTGGATGAAGGCCGCGATGTCCTGTGCGCCGGCGGCGCCGTCCAGGCCGGGCCCGCGGTCGAACACGCCGTCCTCGAGGTAGACCGAGCGCGTGTAGTCGGCCGCGCCGGTATCGGCGCTGGGCGGGTGCGACGCGATCAGCTCCTGGATGGCGAGCTTGTCCTCGACGATCCGCAGCCTGTTCTCCAGTTCCTGCAGGTGGGACGGGTTCATGTCGTGCCTCTTTCCGGTCGGTGCGGGGGCATGCGCATCGCCGCGCGCCGCGAGGCTGCGGCCGCGATGCGGGCATGCCCGGTGGGACGTTCCGGCGACGCCGGTCTTCCGCCGCGATGGCCGGGCTGCGCCTTCGCCGCGAACGGTCGATGCAGGCGGAGCCCGGGGTTCACGCCGCGGCGCGCCCGGCCTTGCGGCGGGCGTCGCGCACCGCCAGCGAGATGGCCGACACCAGGAAGTAGAAGGCGCCGAAGGCGGCATAGGGCGCGATGGTGGCGATCCCCACCGGTTCGGCCGCGTTGGCCATCTTGATGAAGAAGACGCCGGCGAGGGCGGATTGCGCGCCGCTCAGGATCATCGGCCATTGAGCTGCGGAAGACGTCCAGCGGCGGATGGCGGTGGTCAGTTGGAGCAGGCCCGCCAGCGCGGCCCAGACGCCGAACACGGCGAGAACGGCGTGCATGCCTCGGCCCAGGGCCGCGCCCACCGCGAGCGCGGTCGCGACGCTGACGACGAAATTGAGCAGTTGCGATCTGTTCCGGCCGAAGCCGCCGTTATGGCGGGCATCGACGAAATTCGCGACGGCGTCCCATGCCGGGTAAGCCACCAGCATGGCCGCGGCGAGCGGCGGAACCGAGCCGGCGACCGTGAAGGCGAGGGCGACCCAGGCGGCCGATACCGCGAAACGGAGGAAATAATGGCCTTTGAGCCAGTTCTGTGCCGGTTGGTTCGGGCGATGGTCGAGGGTTCTGGATGACATGGCGATTCTCCGGTTCGGTGCGGACTTGCTGGAAGGTGGATGCGACGTTGCGGGGCTTGGCTGCCGGCGCCGCCGTCGCTTGCGGGCGTTGGCTATCTACTGGTAGGTAGTTTCGTCGGGCGTGCGAAGGCCTGGATCGAGTCGCCGGCTAGGGCAGCGCCAGGCGCTCGAGCAAGGGCGACACGATCGCGCCGAACGTCTTGGGATCGCCGTAGGCGCGTGCGGAAAGCATTGCCCCGTGCACGGTCGCCATGAACGTCTCCGCCTCCAGGCGGGGACTGGTCGTCACCGCGATCCGTCGCTCGCGGGCGCCGCGCTCGAACACCGAGGCGAGCCAGTCCGAGAGCACGCGGAAATGCGCCCGCACCTCGAGCGCCACCTCCGCCGGGAGGATGGGCAGTTCGCTGGCCAGGAGCGCGGAGAGGCAGAATGGGGCGCTGCCATCCATGATGCAGGCTTCCCAATGGGCCGAGTAGGCGCGAAGCTGCGCCACCGGGTCGGAGGTCGAGCGTTCGATCGCGGCGAGCCCGGCTTCGAGGCCGATTCGATGGTCGTGGACGAGCGTGCGGACCAGGTCGGTCTTGCTGGGGAAGTGGTGATGGATGCTCGGTTTGCGGATCCCGACCACCTGCGCGATGTCGGCGTAGCTGAAGCCGTGGTAGCCGCCGGCGACCACGAGCTCGCGCGCGCTGGCCAGGATGCTGTCGGCGGTGGATGAGCGGGTGTCCATGCGATCAATCTACCTACCTGAAGGTAGGTAGTCAAGCGGGGGATTCCTGGACGCAACGGACGCGGCAGGTTTCATGTGTTCAAAGCCCCCTCTCCATCCATCGGGAGAGGGGCTGGGGTGAGGGTACGGGCGAAGTCCCTCGTGCTGTTCCACGGCACGCTTCGCCGTACCTTCATCCGCCCCTTCGGGGCACTTCTCCCGCATCGAGAAGGAACTGCCGGCACTCGCGCCAGCCACGTCCTCCCACTGCAGGCAACCCCGATGTTGCGGTGCATGAAGGCAGCGGCGAGACGGCGACGTAACCTTTGCGGTTCATTTTCGCCGGATGATGCCCGTGCTGCGACGCGCCCTGCTGCCCTGCCTGCTCTCCCTTCCGCTGCTCGCCGCCGTGCCGGCCGTCCACGCCGAGGGCTACCTGCGTGCGCAGGGCACCCGGATCGTCGACGAGCAGGGCGAGCCGGTGCTGCTGCGCGGCATGGGCCTGGGCGGCTGGATGCTGCAGGAAGGCTACATGCTGGAGCTGGAGAACTTCGGCACCCAGCAGGCGATCCGCCGCAACATCGCCAAGCTGATCGGCGAGGACAGGGCCGAGGCGTTCTACCAGGCCTGGCGCGACAACCACACCACCAAGGCCGACGTCGACGCGATGGCCGCATGGGGCTTCAACTCGATCCGCCTGCCGATGCACTACGCGCTGTACACCCTGCCGGTCGAGCAGGAGCCGGTGAAGGGGCAGCAGACCTGGCTGGAAGAAGGTTTCCGCAGGACCGACGAATTGCTGGCCTGGGCCAAGGCCAACGGCATGTACCTGATCCTCGACCTGCATGCCGCACCGGGCGGCCAGGGCAACGACATCAACATCTCCGACCGCGATCCGTCCAAGCCGTCGCTGTGGGAGGACCCGGCGCAGCAGGACAAGATGGTGGCGCTGTGGCGCGAGCTGGCCCGCCGCTACAAGGACGAGCCGGCGATCGCCGCCTACGACATCATCAACGAACCGAACTGGGGCTTTGCCGACCGCAAGGACCGCAACGGCTGCCAGGAAACCGGCAACGCGCCGCTGCGCGCGCTGCTCGAGCGCACCACCGCCGCGATCCGCGAGGTCGACAAGCGCCACATCGTGGTCATCGAGGGCAACTGCTGGGGCAACAACTACAAGGGCGTGCTGGACGGCGGCCTGTGGGACGACAACCTGGTGCTGAGCTTCCACAAGTACTGGAACGCGCCCGACCGCGCCAGCATCGCCGAGCTGCTGGCGCTGCGCGACGAGCACCAGCTGCCGCTGTGGCTGGGCGAGACCGGCGAGAACTCCAACGACTGGTTCACCCGCACCGTTGCGCTGGTCGAGGGCGAGGGCATCGGCTGGGCGTGGTGGCCGCTGAAGAAGATCCGCTACAACAACCCGCTGCAGATCCAGCCCAACGAAGGCTACCGCCGGCTGCTGGCGTACTGGAAGGGCAAGGGCCCCAAGCCCAGCGCCGCGCAGGCCGAGCAGGCGCTGATGACCTTCGCGCGGCACGACGTCCGCTTCGAGAACAACCTGCAGCACCCGGACGTGGTCGACGCGCTGCTGCGCGCGCCGCACTCCGACCGCGCGTTGCCGTTCAGGCCGCACGTGGTGACCGCCGCGGGCGGGCGCATCGCCGCGGCCGACTTCGACATGGGCCGCAACGGCGTGGCCTACCGCGACCGTACCCCGGCCAACGAATCCACCCAGGCCGGCGGCCTCAACTGGAATCCGGCCATGGCCTACCGCAACGATGGCGTGGACCTGGCGCAGGACGACAAGGGCGGCCTGCGCGTGGCCGGGATGGAGCAGGGCGAGTGGCTGCGCTACACCTTCACCGCCGCGCAGGCCGGCACGTACCGGCTGACCCTGGCCGCGCAGGGCGCGGCCGACGTGGCGGTGTCGCTCAACGGCCAGGCGCTGGCCGGCTCCGGCGCGGACGGCTTCGACGCGCTGGCGCTGCAGCCCGGACGCAACACGCTGGTGGTGCGCGCGCAGGGCAAGCCGTTC
>DNXT01000207.1 GCA_003505795.1 Lysobacteraceae bacterium
GCCGACCGCGCGCACGGTGGTGAACTCGCGCAGGCGGGCGACGTCGTCCTTGCCGACCACCCAGGCCTGCGCGTCGCCGCGCGGGGTGCGGTCCACGGCCGACTGCGGCACCAGCAGCGCCTGCTGGCGGGTGCCCTGGCCGACCAGGGCGCGCACGTACATGCCCGGCAGCAGCTGGCCGTCGGGATTGGGGAACTGCGCGCGCAAGGTGATGCTGCCGGTGGTCGGGTCCACGTCGATGTCGGCGAACTCCAGCGTGCCTGGCAGCGGGTAGTCGCTGCCGTCGGAGAGCTTGAGCTTCACCGGCGCGGTGGAGGCCTGCACCCCGCCGGCGGCGATCGCCCGGCGCAGGGCCAGGTAGTCGTTGCCGGACTGGGTGATGTCCACGTTCATCGGGTCCAGCTTCTGGATGCGCGCCAGCGGATCGGCCTGCCCGGAGGTGACCAGTGCGCCGGGCGTGAACAGCGCGCGGCCCACGCGCCCGGCGATGGGGGCGGTGACGGTGGCGAAGCGCAGGTGGGTGCGCGCAGTGTCCAGCGCGGCGCGGCCGGCATCGGCGCTGGCGACGGCCTGCCTGTAGGCGGCCACCGCGTCGTCGACGTCCTGCCGGGAGATCAGCTGGCTCTCGCCGAGCCGCTGGTAGCGCTCGGCCTGCAGCCTGGCCGTGGCGCGGGCGGCTTCGGCGCTGGCCAGGTTGGCGCGGGCCTCGTTGGCCGCGGCCTGGTAGAGCGCCGGCTCGATCTGGAACAGAGGCTGCCCGGCCTGCACGGTCTGGCCTTCGGCGAACAGGCGCTTGAGCAGGACGCCGCCGACCTGGGGCCGCACGTCCGATTCCTCCGATGCCGAGGTGCGGCCGGCCAGTTCCGTCTGCAGCGACACCGGCTCGGGTTCGAGCACCAGCACCTGCACCTGGAGCGGCTTCGGTTCCGACGCCTGGCGGGTTTCCTTGCAGCCTGCCAGCGACAGCACGGCGGCCAGGGCGAACGCGATCGGTGCGATGCCGTCGCGGCGGCCATTGCCTTGTCCGGCCCTCCTTCCCGAAACGGTTCGGCAACACGGCAACACGGCGGATCTGCGCATAGGAAAAAAGAAACATGTCGATGAAGGGAAGGCGGGCAACCACCGGTTGCCGATCGGGCCCGGCACGATACGTTCCATGCGTCCTGCAGTTGGCATCGGGCGACCGATCCGGCGGGGACGCTCCGAGAGCCAGCTTGCCAGCCTGGCCCTCAGCGGTCGATCCCGGGCGCGCCTACCCGTCCCTGCGGCAACCATGACACCGGCGCACCCGATTAGCACGACCTTTCGGATGTGGGGCTCAGCTCCTCTCGCGTCGGGGCAGGAAGGCACGCTTGCGCGCGCCGGGCGGGCGCGAGCCAATGGCATGCCTGAGAAGGAAAGGTCGCGCACGCGGGCGTGGCGCAATCGCGCGATGAAATGTTAATATGGCGTGGACAGCCAGCAACGGATCTCTCCCTGCCAGCGACTTTCCGCAACGGACAGGGCTTCTTATGAGATCGCGTATTTTGCTGGCGGCTGCGCTGTTTGGCACCGTCGTCGTGGCCGCTTCGGCCCATACACCCTACCTCGCACCCAGCGACTTCGCGCCGCGCGGCGGCCAGACCATCGCGCTCGACGCCTCGTTCGCCGAGACCTTCCTGGTGCCGGAGGCGGCCTTCGACGACAGCCGCTTCAGCGTGACCGGCCCCGACGGCGCCACCACCGCGCTGTCGCGCGTGGAAGTGATGAAGACCCGCACCGTCGCCGAGCACACCCTGCCGGCGGCGAAGGGCACCTACCGCTTCAGCACCGGCCCGCGCCTGGGCGCGCTGTTCCGCACCTGGGAAATCGGCGGCAAGCAGGAGAGCTCGCGCGACGCCGCGGTCAAGATCCCGGCCGGCGCCAAGGTCATCTCCGACTTCCAGTCGCTGACCCTGGCCGAGACCTACGTCAGCGTCGGCGCGCCGGACCGCGTCGCGCTGCAGCCGCGCGGCCAGGGCCTGGAACTGGTGCCGGTGACCCATCCCAGCGACCTGTATGCCGGCGAGTCGTTCGAGTTCCTGGTCCAGTACGACGGCAAGCCGCTGGCCGGGCAGAAGGTCGAGGTGACCGAGGCGGTCTGGACCTCCGACCGCACGCCGCAGGTGCACACGCTGGTCACCGACGCGCAGGGACGCGCGCTGATGAAGCTGCAGCGCGCCGGCACCTGGGTCGCGCTCACCCGCCATCGCACCGCGGCACCGGCCGGCGCGCCGGTGGCCGAGTACAGCAACAGCTACACGCTCACGTTCCGCGTCCTGGAACAGTAATTCCCCTTCGCAACCTTCGAGGAAGACCCCATGAACAATGGCGTACTCGCCGGCGCATGCCTGTGCGCGCTGCTGATCCCGCTTGCCGCCGCCGCGCAGGACAGGGCCGGCAACCCGCGGCCGCTGATCGGCGGACATGGCAACAACGTCGCCGCATTCATCGCCCAGCACGACGGCAACGCCGACGGCCGGCTGACCTGGAGCGAGTTCGAGGCGTTCCGGCGCGCGCGCTTCGATGCGACCGACGCCGACCATGACGGCAGCGTCGACGAAGCGGAATACGTGCAGGAGTTCGAGGACCGCATGCGCGAGCAGCTGGAGCAGGAGCGCGCCGCGCAGGTCGAGCAGACCCGCGTGCGCTTCGCGGCGCTGGACAGCGACAAGGACGGCAAGGTCTCGCGCCGGGAATTCGACGCCGCCGGCGAGAAGACCTGGGAAGGCGGGCAGCGGGCGCTGGCGGCGAAGGCCAGGCCGGCGCCGGACGACAAGGCCGGGTCGGTCGCGCGCTTCGACGACGCCGGCGGGCGCCTGGCGATGCCGACCAGCCACAGCGCCGAAGGCTTCCTCGCGCTGTACGACGACAATGGCGACGGCAAGGTCGACCGCGCCGAGTTCGACCGCTCGCGCGATGCGCAGTTCGCGCGCTCCGATACCGATCGCGACGGCCTGCTGTCGGTGGAGGAATACCTGGCCGAGTTCGAGGACCGGCTGGATCGCCGCATCGCCACCTTGACCCAGGGCGGCGACCGCCAGGTGCGCGTGCGCTTCGGCGTGCTCGACGCCGACAAGGACGGACGCATGACCTTCGCCGAGTACCAGGCCTCGGGCAAGCGCACCTTCGACCTGGCCGACCGCAACCACGACGGCGTGGTCGACGAAGCCGACGCCAGGCTGCCGCCGCCGCCGCGCCCGCAGGC
>DNXT01000284.1 GCA_003505795.1 Lysobacteraceae bacterium
TGGCCGGCCACGACGGCCGCATCCTCGCCAACGGCCGCCCGGACGACTACGCCTCGGCCGGCCGGGACGTGTCCGGCGAGGCCTGGTTCGAGTCGGCGATGCGCACCGCCAGTGGCGAGGACTTCGGCTTCCAGGGCGTGCACGCCAGCGACCTGGCCGCGGGCGAGCGCGTGCTCGTCTACTCGTGCAGCGTGCGCGAGGGCGGGCGCATCGACGGCCGGGTGCTGGGCGTGCTCGGCATCGTGTTCCGCTGGGATGCGCTGGCGCAGACCATCGTGCAGCGCACCCCGCTGTCGGAACAGGAATGGACGCGCAGCCGCGTCTGCATCGTCGACGATGGCGGCCACGTGCTCGCCGACTCGGCCGGGCACATGCTGCGCGACGTCATCGACTTTCCCGCGCGTGCGCAGCTGTTCAAGCAGCTGCGCGGCGCCGAGGTCGTCGACTACCGTGGGCAGCCGCACTGCATCGCCCATGCCGCCTCGCCCGGCTACGAGACCTATCGCACCGGCTGGCATTCGCTGATCCTGCAGGCGCTGTAGCCGGCAAGCCCCGCTGCGGTCGTCCGGCCGCCAATGCGGAACTCTTGTGGGAGGGGCTTCGGCACAGGCAAGGACGGCGACTTGCGCGGATCACCTGCCCCCGGACAGAACCAAAGCAAAAACCCCCGGCGAGCCGGGGGTTTTGCGGGTCCCGCGGAAGCGGCGCTTACTTCGCCGCGACCACCTTGACCATTTCCAGGCACTTGTTGGAGTAGCCCCACTCGTTGTCGTACCAGGACACCAGCTTGACGAAGGTGCTGTCCAGGGCGATGCCGGCGTCGGCGTCGAACACCGAGGTGCAGGTCTCGCCGCGGAAATCGGTGGCCACGACCTTGTCCTCGGTGTAGCCGAGGATGCCCTTCAGCGCGCCTTCGCTCTGCGCCTTGATCTCGGCCTTGATCTCCTCGTAGGTCGCCGGCTTCTCCAGCTCGGCGGTCAGGTCGACCACCGACACGTCCGAGGTCGGCACGCGGAAGCTCATGCCGGTGAGCTTCTTGTTGAGCTCCGGGATCACCACGCCCACCGCCTTGGCCGCGCCGGTCGAGGACGGGATGATGTTCTCGAGGATGCCGCGGCCGCCGCGCCAGTCCTTGTTGGACGGGCCGTCGACGGTCTTCTGGGTGGCGGTGGCGGCGTGCACGGTGGTCATCAGGCCGCGCTTGATGCCCCACTTGTCGTGGATGACCTTGGCCAGCGGCGCCAGGCAGTTGGTGGTGCACGAGGCGTTGGAGACGATCGCCTGGCCGGCGTAGGTCTTGTCGTTGACGCCGTACACGAACATCGGCGTGTCGTCCTTGGACGGCGCCGACAGGATCACCTTCTTGGCGCCCGCGTCGATGTGCTTCTGCGCGGTGTCCTTGGTCAGGAACAGGCCGGTGGATTCGATCACCACCTCGGCGCCGACCTCGTCCCACTTCAGGTTGGCCGGGTCGCGCTCCTGGGTCAGGCGGATCTTCTTGCCGTTGACCACCAGCGTGT
The DNA here is from genome assembly GCA_003505795.1 of Lysobacteraceae bacterium. Classification (GTDB taxonomy): domain Bacteria; phylum Pseudomonadota; class Gammaproteobacteria; order Xanthomonadales; family Xanthomonadaceae; genus UBA8801. The sequence goes on from DNXT01000284.1 coordinate 1,521, forward strand.
TGCCCTGGACCGACACGTCGGCCTTGAAGCGGCCGTGCACCGAGTCGTACTGCAGCATGTAGGCCAGGTAATCCGGCTCCAGCAGGTCGTTGATGGCGACGATCTCGATGTCGCTGCCGAAGTTCTGCACCGCCGAGCGCAGCACGTTGCGTCCGATGCGACCGAAACCGTTGATGCCGACCTTGATTGCCATGTTCACGAACTCCTGCAACGCCGCGCCGGGGCGGCGGGTGGAAAGGGGCCGCCATTCTAGCAGGCGCCCCGCGGCCGGACCGGCGCGGGCGCCTGCATGAGCGTCAGCTGACCGCGGCACCCGGTTTGATCAGGATCAAGGCGCGACTGTTAAGGAATCCGAAAACTGCACGCAAATCCACCGACCCACCGAGAACTCCAATGCGCAAGACCTCTCCTCTGCTGCTCGGCACCCTGGCCGCCGCCCTCCTCGCCGCCGCACCGGCCATGGCCCAGTCCAAGGGCGACTGGACCCTCGGCGTCGGCGTACATGCCGTCGATCCCAAGTCCGATGCCGGCGACCTGGACGGCTCCGCGCTCGGCCTGGGCGCGCTGCCGACCAAGGTCGACAGCGACGTCAAGCCGACCGTCACCTTCGAATACTTCGTCGCCGACAACGTCGGCATCGAGGTGCTGGCGGCGCTGCCGTTCAAGCACGAGATCAGCATCGAAGGCGTCGGCAAGGTCGGCGAGACCAAGCAGCTGCCGCCGGTGGTCTCGCTGCAGTACCACTTCGCCAACCAGACCAAGGTCACCCCGTTCGTCGGCCTGGGCGTGAACTACACCAAGTTCTTCAGCACCGACAGCAAGGGCGCGCTGACCGGCACCAACCTGGACCTGGACGACTCCTGGGGCGTGGCCGCGCACGCCGGCCTGGACTTCGCGCTGAGCGACAAGGGCGCGTTGCGCGTGGACCTGCGCTGGGCCGACATCGACACCGAGGTCAAGGTCAACGGCGCCAAGCTCGGCACCGCCAAGATCGATCCGCTGGTGTACGGCGTCGCCTACGTGTTCAAGTTCTGATCGGCGCGCACGCGATCGGTTCCGCGTCTGGGGGCCGCGTCATCCGGGAACGGATGCCGCGGCCTCTTTCTGTTTGCGGCAGTGGCGTTGGGGAGCGGCCTCGGCAAAGTCCTTCAGTCGCGACGAGGCTTTTTGCGCAGATCCCTCTGCAAAAGACCGTACATCCGGATGCGGGGATTCAAAGGGAAAGTCCCATCGCGACTGAAGTCGCTCCTACGCAGAGCAAAGGCGACAGCACCAACCACCACCCAAGATCGCCGCGCCCTTAGAATCGAGGCGATGAATACGTTCCTCGCTGCCGTTTCGCTCGGCGCCGCCCTGGCGCTTTGTTTCCACTCCCCGCAGGCACGCGCCTGGGGCGGCCAGGGCCACCGGCTGGTCGCGCGCGTCGCCGATGTCCAGCTCACGCCGCAGGCGCACGCCGAGGTCGAGCGGCTGCTCGCCGGCGAGCCCGATCCAACGCTGGCCGGCATCGCCTCCTGGGCCGACGAGCTGCGCGGCAACGACCAGGACCTGGGCAAGCGCACCGCGCGCTGGCACTACGTCAACCTCGGCGAGCACGATTGCGCCTATGACCCGCCGCGCGACTGCCCGAACGGCGACTGCGTGATCGAGGCGCTGAAGGCGCAGGCCACGCTGCTGGCCGACCGCAGCCAGCCGCTCGCCGCGCGCCGGCAGGCGCTCAAGTTCGTCGTGCACCTGGTCGGCGACATCCACCAGCCGATGCACGCCGGCTACGCCCGCGACAAGGGCGGCAACGAGTTCCAGCTGCAGTTCGGCGGCAAGGGCACCAACCTGCACTCGCTGTGGGACAGCGGCATGGTCAACGGCCTCGGGCTGAGCGACGACGCCTACCTCGGGCGCCTGCTGGCCTTGCCGCGAGATCGGAAGAGCGTCGTGTAGGGAAAGAGTGTGAATCCGGTGTAG
>DNXT01000488.1 GCA_003505795.1 Lysobacteraceae bacterium
CCCGTCGTCGGAGCGGACCCGCAGCGCCGCAGGCGCGGAGGGAGCGAGGACAGGGCGCCCCGAAAGGGGGCGAAAGCTTTGCTCTTGACTGATGGAACACCGGTAAAGCCTGTCGGGACTGAAGTCCCTCCCAAAAAAGTCTCTCCCGCTGGGAGGAATTCCGGGAAAGCCTCATCGCGACTGAACGGCCTCGGCATGCCGAGGCCACTCCTACAAGGATGCGCGGCCTTTGCCGGCGGCGTCGCCTCGCACGGCGATGCGGCAGGCATCGGGGCTTATTCTCCCTGCCGCGCGGATGAGCGCCACAGCCTGGAACCCCGTCCCGGCCATGGCCCTGGCCGCGCGGGGCGCCGTCGTCACGAGGTCATCCGGTCCCAGAAGCCCTTCACCCCGTCGATGAAGGTGGCCGACTTGGGCGAATGCTTGCGCGCGTCCTCGCCGGTGAAGGTCGACTCGAACTGTTCCAGCAGCTTGCGCTGGTCGGCGGTGAGGTTGACCGGCGTCTCCACCACCACCCGGCAGTACAGGTCGCCTTCGCTGCGGCTGCGTACCGAGCGCACGCCCTTGCCGCGCAGGCGGAACAGCTTGCCGGTCTGGGTCTCGGCCGGGATGCGGATCTCGGCCTCGCCACCGAGCGTGGCCACGCGCACGGTGTCGCCGAGCGCGGCCTGCGAGATCCGGATCGGCACCTCGCAGTGCAGGTCGTCGCCGTCGCGCTGGAAGATCGCGTGCTCGCGCACCCGCACTTCCACATACAGGTCGCCCGGCGGCGTGCCGGCCGGGCCGGCCTCGCCCTCGCCCGCCAGGCGGATGCGGTCGCCGGTGTCCACGCCGGCCGGGATCTTCACCGACAGCACCCTCTCTTCCTCGACGCGGCCGGCACCGTGGCAGGTCTTGCAGGGGTTCTGGATGATCTGGCCGCGACCGGCGCAGTGCGGGCAGCTCTGCTGCATCGCGAAGATGCCGCGCTGGATACGCACCTGGCCGCGTCCGCCGCAGGTGCTGCAGGTCTCGACCCTGCCGTCTTCCGAGCCGCTGCCGTGGCAGGGATCGCATTCGACCAGGGTCGGGATCTCGATGCGGCGCTCGATGCCGGCCACCGCCTCTTCCAGATCCAGCTCCATCACGTAGCCGATGTCGGCGCCACGGCGCGCCTGGCGCGGCCCGGCGGCACCGCCGCCGAAGATGTTGCCGAAGATGTCGCCGAAGATGTCGCCCATGTCCGGGCCGCCGGGACCGCCGCCGCCGCCCATGCCGTGCTCGAACGCCGCGTGGCCGTGGGCATCGTACATCCGGCGCTTGTTGGCGTCGGACAGCACCTCGTAGGCCTCCTTGCACTCCTTGAACGCGGCTTCCGCGGCGTGATCGCCGGGGTTGCGGTCCGGGTGGTGCTTCATCGCGCAGCGGCGATAGGCCTTCTTCAGCTCGTCGTCGCTGGCGCCGCGGGCGACACCCAGCACTTCGTAGTAATCGCGCTTGCTCATGGGCGGGAAACGTCAGTCGTGGAAGTGGAAACGTTCAATCGTGGTTCCTCCAGTGCGGCTACGGCGGGCGCAGCCCCCGGAAGCAACATAAACGCCGAAGGAGCGGAGCCCTCGCTCCGCTCCTTCGGGGGATCACATGCCGGGTTATCGGCTTACTTCTTGTCGTCCTTTACCTCGGTGAACTCGGCGTCGACCACGTCGTCTGCCGCCTTGCCCGCCTGCGGACCCGCGCCGGCGTCGGCTCCAGCGCCCTGCTCGGCCGCCGCTGCCGCCGCGTACAGCGACTGGCCGGCCTCTTCCAGCGCCTTGGTCCGGGCCTCGATCTGGCCCTTGTCGTCGCCCTTCATCGCGGTTTCCAGGTCCGCCAGCGCCGACTCGACCTTGCCGATCACGTCGCCGCCGACCTTGCTGCCGTGCTCGGTGATCGCACTGCGGGTGCCGTGGATCAGGGCATCGGCCTGGTTGCGCGCGGTGACCAGCTCGTGGAACTTCTTGTCCTCCTCGCGGTTGGCCTCGGCGTCGGCGACCATCCGCGCGATCTCGTCCTCGGACAGGCCCGAACCGGCCTTGATCTCGACCTTCTGCTCCTTGTTGGTCTTCTTGTCCTTGGCCGACACGTGCAGGATGCCGTTGGCGTCGATGTCGAAGGACACCTCCACCTGCGGCAGGCCGCGCGGCGCCGGCTCGATGCCGGACAGGTCGAACTTGGCCAGCGACTTGTTGAAACGGGCCTGTTCGCGCTCGCCCTGCAGCACGTGCACGGTCACCGCCGACTGGTTGTCCTCGGCGGTGGAGAACACCTGCGAGGCCTTGGTCGGGATGGTGGTGTTCTTCTCGATGATCTTGGTGAACACGCCGCCCATGGTCTCGATGCCCAGCGACAGCGGGGTCACGTCCAGCAGCAGCACGTCCTTGACGTCGCCGGCCAGCACGCCGCCCTGGATCGCCGCGCCCAGCGCCACGGCCTCGTCCGGGTTGACGTCCTTGCGCGGCTCCTTGCCGAAGAAGTCGGCCACCGCCTGCTGCACCTTCGGCATGCGGGTCTGGCCGCCGACCAGGATCACCTCGTTGATGTCGCTGGCGCGCAGGCCGGCGTCGTTCAGCGCCACCCGGCACGGCTCGATCGACTTCTTGATCAGGTCCTCGACCAGCGCCTCCAGCTTGGCGCGGGTCAGCTTGATGTTGAGGTGCTTCGGGCCCGACGCGTCGGCGGTGACGTACGGCAGGTTGACCTCGGTCTGCTGCGAGGACGACAGCTCGATCTTGGCGCGCTCGGCCGCGTCCTTCAGGCGCTGCAGCGCCAGCGGGTCCTTGCGCAGGTCGATGCCCTGGTCCTTCTGGAACTCGTCGACCAGGTACTCGATCACGCGGTTGTCGAAGTCCTCGCCGCCGAGGAAGGTGTCGCCGTTGGTGGCCAGCACCTCGAACTGCTTCTCGCCGTCCACTTCCGCGATCTCGATGATCGACACGTCGAAGGTGCCGCCGCCGAGGTCGTACACGGCGATCTTGCGGTCGCCGCCGGCCTTGTCCAGGCCATAGGCCAGCGCCGCGGCGGTCGGCTCGTTGATGATGCGCTTGACGTCCAGGCCGGCGATGCGGCCGGCGTCCTTGGTGGCCTGGCGCTGGCTGTCGTTGAAGTAGGCCGGCACGGTGATGACCGCCTCGGTGACCTTCTCGCCGAGGAAGTCCTCGACGGTCTTCTTCATCTTCTCCAGCACCTTGGCGGAGACTTCCTGCGGCGCCAGCTTCTTGCCGTCGCTGGTCTGCACCCAGGCGTCGCCGTTGTCGTGGGCGATGATGCCGTACGGGACGTGGGCGATGTCCTTCTGCACCTCGCCGTCGGTGAACTTGCGGCCGATCAGGCGCTTGACCGCGTAGAAGGTGTTCTTCGGGTTGGTGACGGCCTGGCGCTTGGCCGAGGCGCCGACCAGCACTTCGCCGTCCTTGGTGTAGGCGACGATGGAGGGCGTGGTGCGGTCGCCTTCCGAGTTTTCGATGACGCGGGCCTTGCCGCCGTCCATGATCGCCACGCACGAGTTGGTGGTGCCGAGGTCGATACCGATGATCTTGCCCATGAGGAATGACTCCTGAAGAGTTTTTTAGCTGCTGTCCGGCCCGTGCCGGGTTCTGGCTCAGATGTGGGGATGGCCGATTCCCATTCAAGCCACCCGCGCGAATCTGCGTTTCGTTTGCGGGCATCCCGCCCGCGGGGTGCGCTCAGTCGTGCTTGGCGACCACCACCAGCGCGGGGCGCAGCAGGCGCTCGTTGAGCAGGTAGCCCTTCTGGAATACCTGGGCGACGTGGCCCGGGGCGACCCCGGCCGCCTCGACCTGGCTGATGGCCTGGTGGTGCTCGGGATTGAAGGCCTCGCCGGCCGGGTCGAGCAGGACCAGCCCGTTGTCGGCGGCGACCTTGAGCAGTTGCTTGTAGGTCAGCTCCAGGCCATCGCGCAGCGGGCTCGGCTCGGCGCCCGCGGCCTGCAGGCCGGCGTCGAGGCTGTCGAACACCGGCAGCAGCTCGCCGAGCAGCTTCTCGTTGGCGAACTTGCGCGCGTTCTCGACGTCGCGGGCGATGCGCTTGCGCTGGTTCTCCAGGTCGGCGCGCTCGCGCAGGGCGTCGGCCTTGACCAGGGCGATCTCGCTGCGCAGGGTCTCGATCTCTTCCTGCAGCGGATCGGCCGGGACCTGGTTCTGGGAAGGGTCTTCGGAATCGAATTCGGGGTGGTCTTGGTTCATATGCAATTCCCGGGCAGGAGGAACACCCGCCCCACCCCACCCCTATGTGGGCTGCCCGGCGCGTTTCAAGCAACCGATCGCAAGTCGAGGCGCGGCCTATCGGGACGGGGTTTCCATCGCCGCGCCGAGCACCTGCGCGGTGGTCTGCACCAGCGGGATCAGGCGGTCGTAGGCCATGCGCTTGGGCCCGATCACCCCGAGCACGCCCAGCACCTGGCCGTTGGCGGCGTAGGGCGCGGCGACCAGCGACACGTCCTCGAGCGAGACCACGCCGGTCTCCTCGCCGATGAAGATGCGCACCCCCGGCGCCTGGATGGTGCGCTCGAGCAGCTGCAGGATCTCGCGCTTGCCGGCGAACAGCTCGAACAGTTCGCGCAGCCGGTCCAGGTCGGACAGGTCCTGCACGCCCATCAGCCGGGTCTGCCCGGCCAGCACCATGTCGTCCTGGGCGACCGGGGCCAGCGCCTCGCCGGCCAGGTCGACGCTGTGCTCCAGCAGCCGCTCCATCTCGTCCTTGGCGTTGCGCAGCTCGCGCAGCAGCGAGGCGCGGATGTCGGCCAGCGCGCGCCCGGCGAAATGGGCGTTGAGGTAGTTGGCCACCCGCTCCAGCTCGGTCGGCTGGTAGGCCCGGCGCGGCTCGAACACCCGGTTCTGCACCTCGTTGTCGGCGAACACCAGGATCGCCAGCACCCGGCGCGCGTCCAGCGCGATGAAATCGATGTGGCGGAACGCGAACTGCTCGCGCCGCGGCGCGCTGACCACGCCGACGAAGTGGCTCATCGCCGACAGCATCTCCGAGGCGCTGCCGAGCAGGGTCTGGGTGCCGGCGCCGCTGGCCAGCTCGGCACGCAGCCGCCGCACCTCGTCCTCGCCCGGCGGCTGCATCTGCACCAGGCTGTCCACGAACACGCGGTAGCCGTGCGCGGTGGGGATGCGCCCGGCCGAGGTGTGCGGCGAGGCCAGCAGCCCCACGTCCTCCAGGTCGGCCAGGATGTTGCGGATCGTGGCCGGGCTCACGTCCAGGCCGGCATGCTGGGCCAGGGTCTTCGACCCCACCGGCTCGCCGTCGCGGATATAGCGCGAGATCAGCGTCCGCAGCAGCTGCCGGGCACGGGGATCGAGCGTTGGAGTGGATGACGAGCGCATGGAATCAACCGGTGAGACAGTCCATTAGATAATGTCTCACCCGATCGTTGGCAAGCGGCCCATTCCCAGCGCCGCCCGCCGCCCCTAAGCTTCCCCCGGACAGTTTTCACCGGACTACCCCCCGTCACGCCCATGCTCACACACCTTTCGATCAAGGATTTCGCCGTCGTCCGCGCCACCGAGCTGGAATTCGGGCCCGGCATGACCGTGGTTTCCGGCGAGACCGGCGCCGGCAAGTCGCTGATGGTGGACGCGCTGGGCTTCCTGTCCGGGCTGCGCGCCGACAGCGGGGTGGTCCGCCACGGCGCCGAGCGCGCCGAGCTATCGGCCGAATTCAGCTTGTCCGAGGCCAGCCCGGCACGCGCCTGGCTGGCCGAGAACGAGCTCGACGACGAGGACCAGTGCCAGCTGCGCCGGATCATCCGCGCCGACGGCGGCTCGCGCGCGTGGGTCAACGGACGCCCGGTCACGCTGTCGCAGCTGGCCAGCCTGGCCGGCCACCTGGTCGAGATCCACGGCCAGCACGAGCACCAGGCCCTGCTCTCGCGCGGCAGCCAGCTGGCGCTGCTCGATGCCTATGCCTGCAACGGCGCCGAGCGCGAGCGGGTCCGCCTCGCCAGCCAGCGCTGGCAGGCGCTGCTCGACGAGCGCGACGCCCTGTCCGCGCAGGGCGACGTCTCCGACCGCATCGCCTTCCTCGAGCACCAGCTGGCCGAGCTGCAGCGCGAGGACCTGGAGCCGGCCGCGATCGCGGCGCTCGACGCCAACCACCGCCGCCAGGCCCACGCCGCGGCGCTGATCG
>DNXT01000137.1:0-205 GCA_003505795.1 Lysobacteraceae bacterium
GATCCCTTCTCGGTCTCGGCATTCCTGCTGAACCGCTCTTCCGATCTAGGGCGAGGCGATCCCGACGTTGCGCCAACTGCGCCGGCAGGACGCCGACGCCGCGCTCCAGGCGCGCGCCGGCGAACGCATCCTGCAGCTGGAGCGGCTGGCGCACCTGGCCGGCCAGCTCGCGCAGATGGAGTACGGCTTCCTCTACGACCGCGCC
>DNXT01000137.1:491-2616 GCA_003505795.1 Lysobacteraceae bacterium
TCGTCGCCATCGCCCAGGGCCAGCTGCCGCAGGAGAGCTGGTTCGCGCTGGGACGGATGATGACCGAGGCCGAGGGCGGCGCCGCGCTGCTGTCGTGGAGCGGCTCGATGTTCGAGTACCTGATGCCGCAGCTGGTGATGCCGAGCTATCCGGACACCTTGCTGGACCGCACCGCGCAGCAGGTCGTGCGCGCGCAGGTCGGCTACGGCGCGCGCCGCGGCGTGCCCTGGGGCGTGTCCGAGTCCGGCTACAACGCCGTCGACGCGCGGCTCAACTACCAGTACCGCGCGTTCGGCGTGCCGGGGCTGGGGCTCAAGCGCGGCCTCGCGCAGGACCTGGTGGTGGCGCCCTACGCCAGCGCGATGGCGTTGATGGTCGATCCGGCGACGGCCTGCGAGAACCTGCAACGGCTCAGCGCGCAGGGCTTCGGCGGCCGCTTCGGCCTGTACGAGGCGATCGACTACACCCCGGCGCGGGTGCCGCGCGGACAGGACCACGTGCTGGTGCGCTCGTTCATGTCGCACCACCAGGGCATGGCGCTGCTGTCGCTGGACTACCTGCTGTGCGGGCAGCCGATGCAGCGGCGCTTCGTCGCCGATGCGCAGGTCCAGGCCACGCTGCTGTTGCTGCAGGAACGGGTGCCGCGCACCGGCCTGTTCCACCCGCATCCGGTCGAGAGCGCCGGCAGCCGCGGCATGGCGGCCGACGTGGAGACGCCGCTGCGGGTCATCCGCGACCCGGACCGCAGCCGTCCCGGCGTGCAACTGCTCTCCAACGGCCGCTACCACGGCATGCTCAGCAGCGCCGGCGGCGGCTACAGCCGCCAGCGCGAGATGGCGGTCACCCGCTGGCGCGAGGACAGCACGCGCGACCACTGGGGCACGTTCTGCTACCTGCGCGACGTCGAGAGCGGCGAGGTCTGGTCGGCCACCCACCAGCCGACCTGCGTCGTCGTGGAGGGCTACGAGGCGATCTTCTCCGATGCCAAGGCCGAGTTCCGTGGCCGCCACCAGGGCTACGACACCCACCTGGAGATCGCGATCTCGGCCGAGGACGACGTCGAGCTGCGGCGGCTGCGGATCAGCAACCGCACGCGCCAGCGCCGCGTCATCGAGATCACCACCTATGCCGAGGTGGTGCTGGCGCCGGCGCTCGCCGACGAACTGCACCCGGCGTTCGGCAACCTGTTCGTGCAGAGCGAGATCCTGGCCGACAAGCAGGCCTTGCTGTGCACCCGGCGCGCCCGCTCGCACGACGAGGTGGCGCCATGGATGCTGCACCTGGTCGCGGTGCACGACGCCGACATCGCCGCGATCTCCTACGAGACCGACCGCGCCCGCTTCCTCGGTCGCGGCCGCAGCCCGCGCCTGCCCCGGGCGCTGGCCGACGACGCGGCGCTGTCCGGCACCGCCGGCTCGGTGCTCGATCCGATCGTGGCGATCCGCTGCCGGATCGAGCTGGCGCCGGAGCAACGCGCGCAGATCGACATGGTCTACGGCGTCGGCGCCGACCGCGCGGCCTGCGCGGCCCTGGTCGACAAGTACCGCGACCGGCGCCTGGCCGATCGCGTGTTCGACCTGGCGCTGACCCACAGCCAGGTGGTGCGTCGCCAGATCAACGCCTCGCAGGACGACGCGCTGCTGTACGAACGGCTCGCCGGGCTGGTGCTGTATACCCATCCGCTGCTGCGCGCCGAGCCGGAGCTGCTGGCGCGCAACCGGCGCGGCCAGCCGGGACTGTGGGGGCATGCGATCTCCGGCGACCTGCCGATCGTGCTGCTGCGCGTGGCCGACACCGACAACATCGAGCTGGTGCGGCAGATGGTGCAGGCGCACGCCTACTGGCGCCTGAAAGGCCTGCGCGCGGACCTGGTGATCTGGAACGAGAGCCAGGCCGGCTACCGGCAGCAGTTGCAGGACCAGATCGTGGGCATGGTCTCGTCCGATCCCGAGGCGAACGTGCTGGATCGTCCCGGCGGCATCTTCGTGCGCCCGGCCGAACACATCTCCGACGAGGACCGCGTCCTGCTGCAGGCGGTGGCGCGCGTCATCGTCAGCGACCGGAACGGCAGCCTCGCCGCGCAGCTGGAGCGCTACCCGGCGACGGAGCGCGCGCTGCCGCCGCC
>DNXT01000138.1:0-778 GCA_003505795.1 Lysobacteraceae bacterium
CAGGCCGCCCAGCTGGGCTTCAGCCCGGGCACCGCCGACGGCAGCCTGCGCATCCAGGGCGACGAAGTGTCGGTCGGCTACACCCTGGGCGCGTTGCTGACCCCGGTGGAAGGCACCAACATCGGCTTCAGCTACCGCTCGGAAGTCGAGCACAAGATCACCGACGGCGACGCCAGCTTCAACATCCCTGCCAATGCCGCCGCGCTGCTGGCGGTGTCGGCGCCGGGTACCTTCATCGACAGCAAGGGCCGCGCCACGATCACCCTGCCGGCCAGCGCCACGGTCAGCTTCACCCACCGGATCAACGACCAGTGGACGATCATGGCGGACGTGACCCGCACCGCGTGGAGCAAGTTCGACCAGGTGACGGTCGCCTACGACTCCAACCAGCCCGACAGCGTGTTGCCGTTCAACTACCGCGACACCACCTTCGGTTCGATCGGTGCCGACTACCGCGTCAGCGACACCCTGACCCTGCGCGGCGGCCTGGCCTACGACCAGACCCCGACCACCGATGCCCACCGCGACGTGCGCGTGCCCGATGCCACCCGCAAGTGGGTGTCGCTGGGCCTGAGCTGGAAGCCGTCGGAGAACGCCGAGTACAACTTCGGCTACACCCACCTGTTCACCAGCGACCCGAGCATCGTCTCCACCTCGCAGACCGCCAGCGTGATCGCCGGCAGCTACGATGTCAGCGGCGACGTGCTGGCTGCCTCGGTCAACTACAAGTTCTGATCGAGCGCCGGCGATGCACCGGAAAACCCCGCTTCGGCGGGGT
>DNXT01000138.1:948-5118 GCA_003505795.1 Lysobacteraceae bacterium
AAAACCCCGCTTCGGCGGGGTTTTTCGTTTCGGCCGAACGCCCTCGCCCTGCCTTCTTGTCTTCCTACGGTGCTTGCTCTGGCTGCGCGGCCAGATCGCGGCGCAGGCGCGCCAGCGCGGCCGGCGCATCGCCGACCACCAGCGGCGCCGGCACCGACAGCATCAGGTTCAGCGGCAGGCCGAATTCCTCGAAGCTCCAGCCGCGCGTGTCGAGCACGCCGTCGGCGCCGATCGCCTGCGGATGGCGCAGGCGGATGCGCTCGGCGAAGCTGCCGTGCTCGGGAATGTAGCCGTACACCGGCTTGCCCTTGGCCACGGCGTAGCCGACCTCGAAGCAGGTGCCGCTGTCCGGTTCCGGGCCGCGGAAGAAATCCAGGTTGGCGAGCACCGCGTCGGCGCGCTCGATCAGCGCGATGTTGGCGCGGTAGATCCATTGCGCCTGCGCCGCCGGATCGCGGATCTGCGCCGGCACCGCCTGGTCCAGCGGGAACAGGCCCTCGAAGCCGTGTTCGGCGCAGCTGCGCTTGAGCTGTTCGCCGCGCTGCGCGGCGTCGGGCCGGAACACGTCGGGACCGGCCAGGTAGAGGGTGCGGATCATCGATGCGGGGCGGGCGGGGAGCGCCATTGTCCCCCGGATGCTGCGCGTCCCGGTAGTCGTTGCTATGGTCTCGCCCATGGACAATCCCGACTTCATCGAGATCTACGACGAGGTGGTGTCGCGCCAGGACTGCGCGGCGATCATCGACCAGCTGCGCGGCAGCGACCAGCTGCATCCGGGCGAGGTCGGCAGCGGCGTGTTTCCCGAACTCAAGCACAGCCGCGACCTGCGCATCGCCGGCCGGCCGGAATGGCGCGAGGTCGACCAGCGCCTGCAGCAGGCGGTGTTCGGCGGGCTGCTGGCGTACCTGCGCCGCTATCCGCAGGCGCTGATCTCGCCGCTGATGCTGCAGGTGAGCGAGGCCGACGGGCAGAGCCGGCGCCTGTCGGCCGAGCACCTCAGCGGCATGGACCCGGGCGCGCTCGCCGACCTGGCCCGCACCTGCCTGCGTCCGGGCGCGATCAACCTGCAGTGGTACAAGGCCGGCGAGGGCGGCTATCCGTACTGGCACTGCGAGCTGTATCCGCGCGACGCCAGCGCCGAGACCCTGCACCGCCACCTGCTGTGGACGCTGTATCTCAACGACGATTTCGAGCAGGGCGAGACCGAGTTCCTGTTCCAGCGGCGCAAGGCCAGGCCGCGCACCGGCAGCCTGCTGATCGCCCCCACCGCCTTCACCCATACCCACCGCGGCAACCGCCCGCTCGGCGGCGACAAGTTCATCGCCACCAGCTGGATCCTGTTCCAGCCGGCGCACAAGCTCTACGGCCCGTGATCCGGCACCGTCCCCCGGCTCAGAACAGTTCGCCCTGCGGCGATGCCGGCTTCGCCTTCGGCGGCGGCGGCGGGCGCCGGAAGCGCGAGCCGTCCAGCACCGGGTAGCGCCGCCCCTCCAGCCCGGCGCGGCGCAGCGCCAGGGCGAAACGCCGCGCCAGCAGTTCGGCATACACGCCTTCGCCGCTGAGGCGCTTGCCGAAGCGGCTGTCGTAGTCCTTGCCGCCGCGCAGCTGCTGGATCGTGCTCATCACGTGGTCGGCGCGCTGCGGATGGTGGACCTGCAGCCATTCGCGGAACAGCGGCGCGACCTCGTGCGGCAGCCGCAGCAGCACGTAGCCGGCCGAACCGGCGCCGGCCTCGGCGGCCGCCTGCAGCACCGCTTCCAGCTCGTGGTCGTTGATCCACGGAATGACCGGCGCCACCATCACCCCGACCGGCACGCCGGCCTCGTGCAGCCGGCGCATCGCGCGCAAGCGGGCATGCGGAGCGGAGGCGCGCGGTTCCAGCTTGGCCGACAGGTGCGGATCCAGCGAGGTGACCGAGAAGTGCACGCTCACCAGGTTTTCCCGCGCCAGCGGCGCCAGCAGGTCCAGGTCGCGCACCACCAGCGCGTTCTTGGTGATCAGGGTGAACGGGTGGCGGGTCTCCCACAGCACCTCGATCAGCCGGCGGGTCAGCTGCAGGCGCCGTTCGATCGGCTGGTAGGCGTCGGTGTTGATGCCCAGGGCGATCGGGCTGGGAACGTGGCCGGGCTTGCCAAGTTCGCGGCGCAGCAGCTCGGCGGCGTTGGTCTTGGCGAACAGGCGCGTCTCGAAGTCCAGGCCCGGCGACAGGTTGAGGTAGGCGTGCGAGGGCCGCGCGAAGCAGTAGCTGCAGCCGTGCTCGCAGCCGCGGTACGGATTGACCGATTGCGAGAACGGGATGTCCGGCGACTGGTTGCGGCTGATGATGCTGCGCGCGGTTTCCTCGGTGACCTGGGTGCGCAGCGCGGGCGCGGCGAATTCGTCGCCCTCCTCCAGCCACCAGCCATCGTCCACCGCCTCGCTGACGGTGGTCTCGAAACGGCCCGGAAGATGGCCGCTGGAACCGCGTCCCTTGATTGCATTCGCCATTCGCCCAAGGCTACGCCGGCCGCGTCTCAGCGCCAGCGACCGCCGCTGAGCGGTTCAGGCCGGCGCAATCGGCGCCCGCCGCCCGTAGAATCGGCGCATGCTCGCAACCCTGCAGGGCGCGTGGGAATGGCTGGCAGGCATTCCCCACCTGGCCGCCTACATCACCGCTGCCTACACCCTGTACCTGCTGTGGATCCTGGGCTGGATCATCCTGCAGAAGCGCGAGCCGGTCGCCACCCTGAGCTGGGTGCTGTCGCTGGCCGCGCTGCCGTACCTGGGCCTGCTGATCTACTACCTGCTCGGGCCGCAGAAGGTGAAGCGGCAACGGCTGCGCCGCGGCCGCGCGCGCTCGGGCATGGAGCACTACAGCAGCGTGTGCCCGCCGGACGCGGACTGCACCGAACTGGCCAAGATCGCCCAGTCGACCACCGGGCTGGCGCCGAGCACCGCCACCGCGGCCGAGTGGCTGGTCGACGGCGCCGCCACCTATGCGGCGATCCTGCAGGCGATCGCGCAGGCGCGCGACCACGTCCATGTCGAGTACTACATCTTCAATCCGGACCGCGCCGGCACCGCGTTCCGCGATGCGCTGATCGAGCGCGCGCGCGCCGGGGTGAAGGTGCGCCTGCTGCTGGATACGGTGGGATCGTCGAGCGTGCGGCGCCGGTTCCTGCAGCCGCTGCTCGATGCCGGCGGCGAGGCGGCGTGGTTCCATCCGACGCAGCTGCTCAAGCCGTTCAAGCGGCCGTGGGTGAACATGCGCACCCACCGCAAGATCGTGGTGGTGGACGGGCGCGTGGCCTTCACCGGCGGCATCAACGTCACCGACGAGGAAGACGAGTCGCTGCGCCCCGACGCCTACCGCGACCTGCACCTGCGCGTGGAAGGCCACGTCGTGCGCAGCCTGCAGCTGGTGTTCCTCGAGGACTGGATCTACGCGACCGGGCAGGGCCGCGACCACTTCGCCGGGCAGGACCTGTGGCCGGAGCACATGCCGCGGCGGCGCGACGGCGACATCGAGGCGCAGGTGCTGGTATCCGGGCCGGACTCGGCCTGGGAGGCCATCCACCGCCTGCACGTGGCCGCGATCCACGAGGCGCGCGAGCGGGTCTGGCTGGCGACGCCGTACTTCGTGCCGGGCGAGGCCGCGCGCATGGCGCTGACCTCGGCGGCGCTGGGCGGCCTGGACGTGCGCCTGCTGGTGCCGCTGATCAGCGACTCGCGGCTGGTCACCTATGCCGCGCGCTCCTATTTCGACGAACTGCTCGAGGCCGGCGTGCGCATCTACGAGTACGGGCCGCGCATGCTGCACACCAAGGCCCTGCTGACCGACCAGGACGTGTGCATCGTCGGCAGCGCCAACTTCGACAACCGCAGCTTCCGCCTCAACTTCGAGGTGTCGATGCTGCTGCGCGACCGCGGGATGGCGATCGGCCTGGCCGGGCTGCTCGCCGGCGAGATGGCCGACGCCCGCGAAGTGCGCTTCGACCGTCACCGCCCGCTGTTGCGCTCGCGCCTGCCGGAGGCCTTCGCCCGCCTGACCTCGCCGCTGCTTTAGGGCCTGTTGACGCTATTGGGACAGGCCACGCCGCGCTTGGGCGCGTGTGGGGCAAGGAAGAACGAGGAAGCTTACGTCGATAAGAGACCGAGTGATGACGCTGCCCGCGCGTGCCCAAGCGCGGC
>DNXT01000138.1:5283-5629 GCA_003505795.1 Lysobacteraceae bacterium
CCGCGCGTGCCCAAGCGCGGCCCTTGGCACGTGGAACCGGCGCGGGGGCGGCGCTACACTGCGCCCATTCGACGGGGAGGTGGATATGCACTGGTTGTTCCTGCTGCTGGCGATCGGGGCGCTGGCGTTGGCGTTCACCACGCCGAACATGGGCGTGCTGGTGGCCTCCCTGCTGGCGGCACTGGCCTTGCTGCTGGCCTGGATCCGCGGCTGGTACGTGCAGCGGATGGGCGACGTGCAGCGCGACACCTCCAGCATGATCGATCCCGCCGAGCTGCGCCGGCTGCGCGAGCTGGCCGAGGCGCGCAAGGCCGCGGCCGCCAACCCGGGCGAGCCGCAGCCCTGA
>DNXT01000424.1 GCA_003505795.1 Lysobacteraceae bacterium
CGCTGGTCAACCGCGGCTTCGTCAATCCCGAGCCGCGGATGGCGGTGATCCTGCCGTTGACCATCCTCGGCCTGTTCGTGATGCGCAGCTTCGCCACGTTCGCGGGCGACTACTGCATGGCCCGGACCGGCCGCAGCGTGGTCCGCGACCTGCGCGAGCAGGTCCTGACCAAGTACCTGCGCCTGCCCTCGACCTACTTCGATGGCGAGGCGACCCCGGTGATGGTGAGCCGGCTCAACTTCGATACCGAGCAGGTGACCCAGGCCAGCGCGGATTCGCTGAAGACGATCGTCGCCGACACGCTCACCATCATCTACATGCTGGTGGCGATGATGCAGGCCAGCTTCAAGGTGACGCTGGCGATGCTGGTGGTCGTGCCCCTGATCGGCCTGATCGTGTCCTACGTGGGCAAGCGCTACCGGCGCATCAGCCGCGGCATCCAGGACGGCATGGGCTCGATGGCGCAGTCGGCCGAGCAGTCGCTGTCGGCGCAGCAGGAAGTGAAGGTGCACGGCACCCGCGAGCACGAGATCTCGCGCTTCTCGCAGTTGGCCAATCGCATGCTGCGGCTGAACATGAAGGTCGAGACGACGCGCGCGGCCGCATCGAGCACGGTGCAGTTCCTGGCGGCGCTGGCATTGGCGGTCATCGTCTGGGTGGCGACCCGCGAGGCGCTGGTGGGGCATCTCAATGCCGGCCAGTTCATGCAGCTGATGACCTCGATGATGGCGATCATCCCGTCGCTGCGCCGGCTGACCAGCGTGCAGACCTCGATCTCGCGGGGCGTGGCCGCCGCCGAACGGCTGTTCTCCATCCTCGACATGGAGGAGGAGCCGGACACTGGCCGTCGCAGGATCGAGTCGCGCGCGCGCGGCGAACTGTCCTTCAGGCACGTCATGCTGCGCTACAAGCAGGACGCCGGCCTGGCGCTGGACGACATCAGCTTCGATGCGCAGCCGGGCACGGTCACCGCGATCGTCGGCCGCTCGGGCAGCGGCAAGACCAGCCTGGTGCGGCTGGTGCCGCGCTTCTACGAACCGTCCGGCGGAAGCATCACGCTCGATGGCCAGCCCCTGCAGGATTACGCCCTGCAGGACCTGCGCCGGCAGATCGCGCTGGTCGGGCAGCGGGTCATGCTGTTCGACGACACCGTGGCCGCCAACATCGCCTACGGCACCGACGCGACCGACGCGCAGATCCGCGCCGCGGCCGAGGCCGCCAACGCCTGGGAGTTCATCGAGCGCCTGCCGCTGCAGCTGCAGACCCCGGTCGGCGAGAACGGGGCGCTGCTCTCCGGCGGCCAGCGCCAGCGCCTGGCGATCGCGCGCGCGATCCTGCGCGATGCACCGATCCTGATCCTCGACGAGGCCACCGCGGCGCTGGACAACGAGTCCGAGCGGCTGGTCCAGGATGCGCTGCATCGCCTGATGCCGGACCGGACCACGCTGGTGATCGCGCATCGCCTGTCCACCATCGAGCATGCCGACCAGGTGCTGGTGATGGACCACGGGCGCATCGTCGAACGCGGTACCCACGCCGAGCTGCTGGCCATGGGCGGCCTGTATTCCCATCTGCATGGCATGCAGTTCCGCGAAAGGCAGGCATGAGTACACGAGGTGACCGCACGCCGGCCTACTGGTACGGCGATGCCCCGATTCCGTTGCCGGCGCGTATCGCCGAGCCGCTGTACGCCGGGGCGACCTGGCTGCGCCGCGCCCTGTACCGGCGCGGCTGGCTGCGTCGCCACCAGGTGTCCGTGCCGGTGGTGGTGGTGGGCAACGTGACCGCCGGCGGTACCGGCAAGACCCCGCTGACCATCGCCCTGGTGGCGCGCCTGAAGGACGCCGGCTGGAAGCCCGGGGTCGCCAGCCGCGGCTACGGGCGCGCCGAAGCGAAGAGCGCGCGCTGGGTGCAGGCCGACACCCCGGTGGAACTGAGCGGCGACGAGCCGGCGCTGATCGCCTGGAAGACCGGCGTGCCGGTCCGCGTGGACGCCGACCGCGTCGCCGCCGCGCGTGCGCTGATCGAGGCCGGTTGCGACATCGTGGTGTGCGACGACGGCCTGCAGCACTACCGGCTGGCCCGGGACATCGAGATCGAGGTGGTCGACGCGCAGCGCCGCTACGGCAACGGGCACCTGCTGCCGGCCGGGCCGCTGCGCGAGCCGGCGGCGCGGGCGCGCGAATGCGACTTCCGGGTGGTGAACCTGGGCCGGGCCAGCATGCACGAAGCCGGCACGGCCGGCGTCGGCGCCGGCTTCGGCGAATGGGAGATGCGCCTGCGCATCGACAGCGCCCAGCCACTGAACGGCGCGCGCACGCAGCCGCTTTCCGTGTTCGCCGGCCAGCGCGTGCATGCCGTGGCCGGCATCGCCCATCCCGAGCGCTTCTTCGAGATGCTGCGCGCGCAGGGCATCGGCGTGGTGCCACACGCTTTTGCCGACCACCACCGCTATCGCGCGGAGGATTTCAGCTTCGGCAGCCAGCTGCCGGTGCTGATGACCGAGAAGGATTCGGTCAAGTGCATGGCGTTCGCCAGCGACTGGAGCTACAGCGTGCCGCTGCAGGCCGACCTGCCCGCCGCCTTCTGGGTGGCGCTGCTGGACCGGCTGGCGAAGCTGTCGCGCAACTGAGCGCACCAGCCAGAAAGGCGCCTTCCGGCGCTTTTTCCCCGGTCGCGTCGGAGCCGCGTGCGGCGTGGCCGGGGCGAGCGGTCCCGGGCGTTGACGCCCG
>DNXT01000057.1:0-448 GCA_003505795.1 Lysobacteraceae bacterium
CCGCCGCCGCGGCGCAGGTGCCGCAGCATCGATACCGCCAGCGCGTTGACCGCCACCACCATCGCGATCGCCACCAGGTAGACGCGGGTCTGGTGCGTGCCGGCCCAGTACAGGCCGGCGGCGCCGAGCAGGATGGCCAGGCCGATCAGGGCCCAGCGCAGGCCGGTGCCGCGCGAGCGCGCGTCGTCGTTGCCGCCGATCCAGGCGGCGATGGCCAGGGCCGGCAGGCCGGAGAAGGCGACGATCAAGGGGATCACGACGTCCATCGGCGCCTCCGCCTCAGTACAGCGAGCCGGCGTTGACGATCGGCTGGGTGCCGCGGTCCGAGCACAGCACCGTCAGCAGGTTGCTGACCATGTGCGCCTTGCGCTCCTCGTCCAGCTCCACCACGCCGTTCTTCTGCAGCTCGGCCAGCGCCATCTCGACCATGCCGACCGCGCCGGCGACG
>DNXT01000057.1:622-2951 GCA_003505795.1 Lysobacteraceae bacterium
ATGCCGACCGCGCCGGCGACGATGCGGGTGCGCGCGGCGATCACCGCGTTGGCCTGCTGGCGCTGCAGCATCGCCTGGGCGATCTCCGGCGCGTAGGCGAGGTGGCTGATGCGCGCGTCGATCACCTGCACGCCGGCGTCGGCCAGGCGCTCGGCCAGCTCGTCCTTCAGGTGCTGGGAGATCTCGGCGGCATGGCTGCGCAGCGCCAGCTGTCCTTCCTCGTGCTGGTCGTAGGGATAGCTGGTGGCCATCGCGCGCAGCGCCGATTCGGACTGGATGTGGACGAAGCTCTCGTAGTCGTCGACGTTGTAGACCGCCTCGGAGGCATCGACCACCTGCCAGACGATCACCGCCGCGATCTCGATCGGGCTGCCGTCCAGCTCGTTGACCTTGAGCTTGCCCGACTCGAAGTTGCGCACCCGCTGGCTGACCTTCTTCTTGGCGTAGAAGGGGTTGTTCCAGCGCAGGCCGTCGTCGCGCACCGTGCCGACGTAGCTGCCGAACAGGTTCAGCACCGCGACCTGGTTGGGCTGGACGGTGTACAGGCCGACCAGCACCAAGATCCCCGCCGCGATCGCCACGGCCGCCACGCCGACCCCCCAGGCCGGCATCCGGCCGGCGCCGGCGGCCGCCATCGCCCAGGCCGACAGCAGGAAGGCCGCGACGACCATCGCGATCACCGGGATACCTGGCAGGGAGCCGAGCTGCTTCTCTTTCATGGCGATGCGTCCTTGGGTTGTTCGATATGAAGATATCAAATTGATATCAGATGGCAAGATCCACCGCCGCCGGGTCCGGGCGGCCGCGGACCGTTAGAATTGGCGCCCCTCCTGCTCGCTGGAACCGCCATGACCACCCTCGGCACACCGCTGTCCTCCTCCGCCACCCGCGTGCTGCTGCTGGGGTCCGGCGAACTGGGCAAGGAAGTGGCGATCGAGCTGCAGCGCTTCGGGGTCGAGGTGATCGCGGCCGACCGCTACGCCGACGCGCCGGCGATGCACGTGGCGCATCGCAGCCATGTGGTGGACATGCTCGACGCGATGGCGCTGCGCGAGCTGATCGCGCTGGAGCAGCCGCACCTGATCGTCCCGGAGATCGAGGCGATCCACACCGAGACCCTGGTGCAGCTGGAGCAGGAGCACGGACAGAAGGTGATTCCCACCGCCCGCGCCGCGCGCCTGACCATGGATCGCGAGGGCATCCGCCGCCTGGCCGCCGAAACGCTCGGCCTGCCGACCTCGCCCTACCGCTTCGTCGACACCGAGGCCGAGTACCGCGACGCGGTGGCGGCGATCGGGCTGCCGTGCGTGGTCAAGCCGGTGATGTCCTCCTCCGGCAAGGGCCAGAGCACCCTGCGCAGCGACGCCGACATCGCTCCGGCCTGGGAGTACGCGCAGACCGGCGGCCGTGCGGGCGCGGGACGCTGCATCGTCGAGGGCTTCGTCGACTTCGACTACGAGATCACCCTGCTGACCGTGCGCCATGCCGGCGGCACCTCGTTCTGCGACCCGGTCGGGCACTGGCAGAAGGATGGCGACTACCGCGAGAGCTGGCAGCCGCAGCCGATGTCGGAACTGGCGCTGGAGCGCGCCCGCGACATCGCCCGTTCGATCACCGACGAGCTCGGCGGCTGGGGCCTGTTCGGCGTGGAGCTGTTCGTGAAGGGCGACGCGGTGTGGTTCAGCGAGGTGTCGCCGCGACCGCACGACACCGGCCTGGTCACCCTGGTCTCGCAGGAGCTGAGCGAATTCGCGCTGCATGCGCGCGCCATCCTCGGCCTGCCGATCCCGCTGATCCGGCACAACGGTCCGTCGGCCTCGTGCGCGCTGCTGGCGCATGGCGAAGGCGTGCCGCTGTTCGGCAACGTCGCCGCGGCGCTGCAGCAGCCGGATACGGCGTTGCGCCTGTTCGGCAAGCCGAGCGTGCATGGCCATCGCCGCGTCGGCGTGACCCTGGCGCGCGCCGAAAGCATCGACGCGGCGCGGCAGAAGGCGCGCGCCGCGGCCGAGGCGTTGACGATCGAGCTCAAGGCCTGAGCCACCGGGCCCGGGAAACGCCGGTGCGCGCCGGCGTTTCCGCGGGCGGTCCCGGCGCTGCGCTCAGCGCAGGTCGACCCACACCAGGCGATGATCGCTGCCGTCGGCGATCGCCGCCTGCGGATCGTCCGGCGCCGGCCAGAACACGCCGCTCGCCGAGCAGGCGAAGCCGGCGGACGGCAGCACGTAATCCAGTCGCAGCGCGCCGGCCTTCGGACCGAAGTCGCCGGTGACGTGCGCCGGCGCGCCGGCCTGGACGATGCCGCCTTCGGCATGCGCCTGCGCCGCCGCTT
>DNXT01000059.1:0-249 GCA_003505795.1 Lysobacteraceae bacterium
CAGGCCGAGGAAGCAGAAGAAGCCCATCACGTCGGTGACCGCGGTGACCACGACGGTACCGGCCACCGCCGGATCGATGTTCATGCGCTTGAGCAGCAGCGGCAGCAGCACGCCGGCGCTGGCGGCGGCGCAGAAGTTGATCACCAGCGCCATCGCGATCACCAGCGACAGCAGCGGGCTGCGGAACCAGACCAGCGCGATCACCCCGACGATGCCGCCGATCAGCACGCCGTTGATCAGCGCCACGCG
>DNXT01000059.1:494-3649 GCA_003505795.1 Lysobacteraceae bacterium
CCGGCGACGATCGGCATCAGCACCGCCAGCGCCACGATCTTCTGCAGGGTCAGCTCGAACTGGCCGATCACGCTGGCGGCCAGGAACGCGGTGAACAGGTTGATGCCCAGCCACACCACGCGACCGCGCACGGCGCGCTTGATCGGCGAGAACAGGTCCTCGTCCTCGTCCAGGCCGGCCGCGCCCAGTGCCTGGTGCTCGGCCTGCTCGCGGATGATGTCGACCACGTCGTCGATGGTGATGCGGCCGAGCAGGATGTTGTTGTCGTCCACCACCGGGGCGGAGATCCAGTCGTGGTCGGAGAACTGCCGCGCCACTTCCTGCGCGCCCTCGCCGACGTCGATCGCCGGCTGCTCGTCGTCGATCAGCCGGTTGATCGGGGTGTTGTCCTCGTGGGTGACCAGCGCCGCCAGCGACACCCGGCCCAGGTACTGGTGGCGGCGGCTGACCACGAACAGGTGGTCGGTGTGGTCGGGCAGTTCGCCGCGCAGGCGCAGGTAGCGCAGCACCACGTCGACGTTGACGTCGGCGCGCACGGTGACCACGTCCGGGTTCATCAGGCGGCCGGCGGTGTCCTCCGGGTACGACAGCACCTGCTCGAGCCGCTCGCGGTTCTCGCGGTCCATCGACTTGAGCACTTCGTCGATGACGGTGTCGGGCAGGTCCTCGACCAGGTTGGCGAGGTCGTCGATGTCGAGGTCCTCGACCGCGGCGACGATCTCGTCCGGGTCCATGTCCGCGATCAGGCTCTCGCGCACCTCGTCGCCGACGTGCAGCAGCACCTCGCCGTCGTCCTCGGCATCGACCAGGCCCCACACCACCTCGCGCTTGCCCGGCGGCAGCGATTCGAGCAGGTTGCCGATCTCGGCCGGCGCCAGCGTATTGACCAGGCGGCGCACCGGGCCGAGCCGGCCGCTGTCCAGTGCATCGGACAACAGGCGCAGCTGGCGGGCCGTCTTGTCGTGGCGTACGGCTTCGGCCATGCGCAACTCCCCTCGAGTGAAGACACCGCTCCGGGAGGATGCGGCAGTGCAGGTGGGCAACGCGTCATTATCGCCTGCGCGCGCTGGTCGCGCCCAGCCCGTGCGGCGCGAAAACCCGGATTGTTGCCGGCGCCCGGACATCGTGCGGTCACATCGGCGCGGCAGGCCTCGCTTTTGTGGGAGCCACCTCAGTCGCGACCGGGCTTGGGCGGATATCTCTGCAACAATCCGAACCTCCATGTTCGGGGATTCAAGCGGGTAAAGCCCCTTCGCGACTGAAGTCGCTCCTACGGGAACACCAGGAGCCGTGGAGTCAGGGCGCGGCGCCGGCGGCGGCTTCCAGCCACTTCTCGATGCCCTTGCGGTCGCGCGCGCGCAGCAGCCTGGGCGCCTGCGCGAGCAGCGTGCCGAGATCGCTGGCGCGGACCGTCCGGCGCACCTCCAGCAGCGTCGCCGGATGCAGGCTGAACTCGGTGAGGCCGAGCGCCAGCAGCATCGGTACGAAGCGCGGATCGCCGGCGATCTCGCCGCAGACCGCCACCGGCGTGCCGTTGCCCTTGGCGGTGGCGATGACCAGGCCGAGCAGGCGCAGCACCGCCGGATGCAGCGGCGAATACAGCTCGCCGAGCGCCTCGTTGTTGCGGTCCGCCGCCATCAGGTACTGCACCAGGTCGTTGGTGCCGATCGACAGGAAGTCGACCTCGTCGATGAAGCTTTCCAGGGCCAGGGCGGCGGCGGGAACCTCGATCATCGCGCCGAACGGGACGCGTTCGGCGATCTCGTGGCCTTCCTCGCGCAACTGCTGGGCCAGCCGCTTGATCTGCCGGCGCAGCTGCAGGATCTCCTCGCGGGTGCTGACCATCGGGATCAGGATCCGCACCGGCCCATAGCCGGAGGCGCGCAGGATCGCGCGCAACTGGGTGCGGGCCACCGCCGGGCGCGCCAGCGACAGGCGCACCCCGCGCAGGCCGAGCGCCGGGTTGTCCTCGTCGCTCAGGGTCAGGCCGGTGCGGTCGGCCTTGTCCGCGCCCAGGTCGAGCGTGCGGATCGTCACCGGGCGTCCGCTCATCCCCAGCACCGCCTCGCGGTAGCGCTGGAACTGTTCCTCCTCGTCCGGCAGCTCGTTGCGCTGCAGGAACAGGAACTCGGTGCGGTACAGTCCCAGGCCGGCCGCACCGAGCGCATGCGCCCGGCCGATGTCGTCGACCGACTCGGCGTTGGCCAGCAGGGTGATGTCGACGTCGTCGCGGGTACGCGTGGGCTTGGAACGCAGCCGGCCCAGCTCGCGCTGCTCCTTGGCCAGCTCGCGCAGGCGTTCGCGGTAATCGCGCAGGTCGGCCGCGCCCGGCTCGATGATCACCTGGCCGTTGCTGCCGTCCACGATCAGCACGTCGCCGTCGTTGACCTTCTGCAGCGCCTCGGCCACGCCCACGACCAGCGGCAGGTGCAGGCTGCGCGCGAGGATGGCGCTGTGCGAGAGCGCGCTGCCGGCGCTGGTGACGATGCCGACCACGCCCTGCGACTGCAGCTGCGCCAGCTCCGAGGGCGCGACGTTGTCGCTGACCAGGATTTCCCCGGCCACGCCCTTGACCGCGTCGGGCTGGCGCTTGTGCAGGAAGGCGTGGATGCGGCCGATCACATGGTCGAGGTCGTCCATGCGGCTCTTGAGGTAGGCGTCCTCCATGCCGTCGAACACCGCCGCCAGGCGGTCGCGCTGCAGGCGCAGCGCGTAGTCGGCGCTGTAGCGGCCACCGCGGATCAGCTCGTCCAGGCCGTGCAGCAGCTCGGGATCGTCCAGCAGCAGCGCGTGCAGGTCGAGGAACTCGCCGACCTCGCGCGCGAGCGCGCCGTGCAGCCGCTCGCGCAACTGGTGCATCTCGTTGCGGGCCAGCCCGACCGCCTGGTGCAGGCGCGCCAGTTCGGCCTCGACCCGGCTGGCGGGAATGCGCTGCTCGGCGACGTCGAGCGCATGCGGCAGGAGTACCCGCGCGCGCCCGAGCGCGGTACCGCGGGAGGCGCCGTGGCCGCGCAGGCGTGGGCTCATGCCGCCGCCCCGCGGGTGGCCGGACGGGAGTCGGCCGGGCGGGAACCGACGCCGGCCACGCTCAGCTGTCCTCGTCGAAGCGGCGTTCGAACAGCGCGACCAGCGCGTCCAGCGCGGCCGCTTCGTCC
>DNXT01000216.1:0-405 GCA_003505795.1 Lysobacteraceae bacterium
TTCGCCGACCGGCGTGGGGTCCGTGGACGCGGCCCGGGCAGGCGCGCCGCCGGCGCAGAGCAGGGCCGGCAGCAGCGCGATGGCGAGGGCGGAGCGGCGCCCGTTCACAGCTTGACCCGTACGCCGATGCCGAAGGTCTTGTCCTGGAAGCGGATGTCGCGCGGACGGGTGGTGCCGCTGCCCCAGTACTGGTGCAGGTTGTTGTTCAGCAGGTTGGTCGCCGAGAACACCACGGTCGCCTGCTTGCTCAGGTCGTAGCTGACCGAGAAGTCGAGCGAGTTCGCCGGCTCGATCTGGTCCTCGTTGCCGGCGACGGTGTCCTGGGTGAAGAAGTCGATGTAGCGGCTGCGGTAGCCGTAGGCCAGGCGCGCGGACAGGCCGAAGTTCTCGTAGAACAGCACCGCG
>DNXT01000216.1:575-7233 GCA_003505795.1 Lysobacteraceae bacterium
TTCTCGTAGAACAGCACCGCGTTGTAGTTGTTCTTGGAGACGTTCTGCAGCGGGCGGGTCACCATCGGCCCGCCGACGTAGGCCGGCGACTCGGTCTCGCCTTCGATGTAGGTGTAGTTGAACTGCGCGCCCAGGCCGCTCCAGGCGCCGGGCAGGAAGTCGAAGGTCTGCTGCCAGGCGAACTCCACGCCCTGCAGGTAGCCGCTGCCGGCGCTCTGCGGCGACGACAGCAGGTAGTCCTCGCCGTTGATCGTGGCGCGGGTGACGTAGGTCTGGATGTAGCCGTCGATGTCGCGGCGGAACAGGCCGACGCTGGCGTAGCCGACCGGCGAGAAGTACCACTCCAGCGAAACGTCGTAGTTCTTCGACTCGATCGGGCTCAGGCCGGGATTGCCGCCGGCGGCCTGGCCCTCGCGGTTGATGGTGCCCGGATTGAGCGACAGCGACGGATTGAGCGCGCCGAAGTCCGGGTAGCTCAACGTCTTGGCCGCGGACGCGCGCAGCTGCCACTGCTCGCCCAGGTGGAAGTTGGCGCTGGCGTTGGGCAGCACGTTGACGTCGCTGGTCTTCTCGTTCAGCTCGCTGTAGCTGGCGGTGGCGGCGTCGAAGGCGAACGCATTGAGGTCGCGGCGCACCTTCTCCGCGCGCACGCCGACCAGGCCGTCGACGCGGACGCGCTCGCCCAGCTCGACGTCGTACTTGGCCTGCAGGTAGCCGGCCAGCTTCTTCTCGCCGATGTCGAAGAAGCGCCCCGGGTTCTCCGGCGCCAGGCCGGCGGGCAGGCCGTACAGCGCGCGCAGCGCGTCGGCGTTCTGGATCAGGTAGCTGTAGCAGGGCGCCAGCCAGTCCTGCTTCATCGCATCGTTGCTGCCCTTGGCGCACAGGAAGCCGTCGCCGAAGCGCACCGGCACCTGGTTGGCCGGGTTCGGGTCGGCGGTGCCGCCCTGGCCGCCGGGCGGCGGCGTGGACACCTCGATGCTGCCGCGCGCCAGCGCGTTGCGGTCGGCATAGCGCAGGCCGAACTGGATCGAGGCGATGGCGCCGTCGTTGAAGTCGAAGTGGCCGTCGCCGTGCCAGGCGTTTTCCTCGCCGTAGGTGTAGCTCCAGGTCTGGAACAGGCCGGCCAGGTAGAAGTTCTCGGGGTTCAGCGCCTGGTTGCCGCCCAGGTACCAGTTGACGTGGTTGCCGGCGGTGCCCTCCCACACGGTGTTGATCGGGCCCTGCAGGTAGGTGTCGATGATGAGGTTGCGGTCGCGGTAGTAGCCCGACGTGCGCGAGAGCTCGGTGGACAGGTGCAGTTGCTCGCCGTCCCACTTCACTCCCAGCGCGTTCTGGATGTCCTGGCCGCGCTGCTTGTGCGCCTGCATGCTGGTGGCCGCGTAGCTGTCGCCGGTCCAGGTGCCGCTGTTGGCGTCGCAGATGGTCTGGCCGCTGTAGGCCGGATCCTGCTCGGGCGTGAGCTGGTTGGCGTAGCAGTTGCCCGACACGCCGATGGCGCTGGGCGCGATCACGCTGGTCGGGAAGCTGAAGTAGAACGCCTGGCCGTAGCTGTCGCGCACGTAGTCGTACAGGCCTTCCAGGTAGACCTCGGTGCTGTCGTTCGGCTTCCACTGCAGGGCGTAGTTGAAGGCGCCACGGCGGCGGTTGCCGTCGTTGTAGGCGGTGCCGAAGCCATTGGGCGCCGCGATCAGGTTGCCGTCGTCGGTGCGGATCGCGTTGCCGGCGCCGTCGGTCAGGACCTTGGGGTTGTCGCTCCAGACCGCGTCGTAGGCGTATTGCTTGCGCTGGTAGCCGAAGTTGACCAGTGCGCCGAACCTGCCGGCGTCGGTGTCCCAGGTATTGCTCAGCAGCAGGCTGGCCTTGGGATCGTGCTCGCCGCCGTAGTTGCTGTGGGTCAGGTCGTAGGTCGCCGCGACCTGCGGCCCTTCGAAGTCGAACGGCCGGCGCAGCTGGATGTCGACCAGCCCGGCGATGCCGCCCAGCGGCAGCGAGGCCTCGCTGGTCTTGTACACGCTCAGCGTCTTGACCGCGGTGGCCGGCAGGTTCTGGAAGGCGTAGCCGCGGCCCGAGCCGCTGAAGATCTCGCGGCCGTTGACCGTGCTGATGACGTTGGGCAGGCCGCGGATGACCACGCCGGTGGTCTCGCCCTGCGAGCCCTGCGCGATCTGCACGCCGGTCACGCGCTGCAGCGCGTCGGCGACGCTGTTGTCGGGCAGCTTGCCGATGTCCTCGGCCACGATCGAGTCGACGATCATGTCCGAGCTCTGCTTGATGTTCTGCGCCGTCTCCAGGCTTTGCCGCAGCGCGGTGACCGTCACCGTGTCGAGTTCGGTCACGCCCGGGGACGCGGGGTCCTGCGGCGCCGGCTCGCTCTGGGGAGAGGGCGTGGTCGCGGCCGCGTCCTGGGCCTGGGCCAGGGGCGGCGCCAGCAAGGCGGACAGGATGGAAAGCGACAGCAGCGTATGTGGAAGCCGTTGGTTCATGACATCGTCTCCGGACGAAGGCGTGGGCGTCCGCGGCGGTCGCCTTGCGGCGGCCGGCGGCGCGGGGTCAAAGGAAAGGGACGGGAACTGGGTGCTGGGCGCCTGGACGATCTCGATCCCGTGTCGGCGGCAGGGCGTTCGGTCCCCACGCGGCAGGTCGTGGAGCCGCGGCGTCGGCGGCTTCCGGGTAGGCGGACGGCGGGCGCGCGGCTTCGCCAGCCGGCGCGGTCGGCGCGCCTGCGGCATGCCAAGCCGCCAGTGATGGCCACTCGTGCATCGGTCGGGTTCCTCCGCTGAAATCCAGGCGTGCCTTCGGCATCCGCGATGGTCGTGACCATCGCGCCGGTGTTGCGTACGAGGTGGGTGAAGCGTGGGGCGCTCAGCGGCCCGGGGGGCCGCCTTGATCGGTGGTGAAGCGGTACACCATCCGGTTCACGTATTCCTGGCCGGGCGCCAGGCGCGCGGAACCGAAGGATGGCTGGTTCGGCGTATCCGGGAACGATTGCGGCTCGAGGACGAACGCGTCTCCCTGCCGGTACAGGCGGCCGCTCTTGCCGACCGTCATCCCGTCCAGGAAGTTGCCCGAATAGAACTGCAGGCCCGGCTGCGCCGACGACAGCGACATCACCCGCCCCGAGCGCGGGTCGTGCACGCGCGCCACCTCGCGCGGCTGCGCGGCCGGCGTGCGGCTGACCACCCAGTTATGGTCGTAGCCGCGGCCCCGCAACAGCTGCGGCTCCTGGCCGGCGTTGCGCACGTCCCTGCCGATCGGCTTGGGATTGCGGAAATCGAACACGGTGCCGGAGACCGGCCTGATCTCGCCGGTCGGGATCAGCGTTTCGTCGACGGGCGTATACGCGTCTGCGGCGATCGTCAGCTCGTGGTCCAGCGCGGTTCCGCTGCCTTCGCCGGACAGGTTCCAGTAGGTGTGGTTGCTGAGGTTGACGACGGTCGGTGCATCGGTGGTGGCCCGGTACTCGATCGCGAGCCGGCCGTCGCCCTCCAGCGCATAGCGGGCGGTGACGGTGAGCTTGCCGGGATAGCCCTGGTCGCCGGCGGGACTCACGTAGCGCAGCACGACCCGGTCCGGCTCGGCTTCGACGATCTCCCAGACCACCTTGTCGAATCCCTTGGTGCCGCCGTGCAGGCTGTTGGGACCGTCGTTGACCGGAACGCGGTACTCGCGCCCGTCGAGGGTGAACCTGCCATGCGCGATGCGATTGGCGAAGCGCCCGACGATGGTCCCGAAATACTGCGGCTTGGCGAGCGTCGCCTCGAGCGTGGCGTCGGCCAGCACCACGTCGGCGAACTTGCCGTCGCGGTCCGGAACATCCAGTGCGGTCAGCGCCGCGCCCAGCGTCAGTATCCGCGCCTGCATCCCGCTGCCGTCGCGCAGGGTGATCGATTCGACCTTGGTCCCGTCGGCGAGCGCGCCGACGCTGCTTCGTTCCTGTGCAGTCGCGGCGGTCGCGGCGACCATCGCGACCGCTGCCACGCACAGACCAACCCGGTTGCTTGCAAGTGCCATCGTATGACCTCCCCGCAGTGTGGCGCGACTAAAACATATAATCATACAATTGAAACGCTGCACTGCAGCACCGGGGTCGTTCCCGACCGACCGGCGCGCGGCAGCCGCCGGGCACGCGCCGCATCGGCGAGGGCAGGGCGCAGGCATTCATGGCCTTTCGCACCGTTGCCGATGCGCATCGATCGCAACGAAGCCGCGCGCCACTGCGTCGGCCGACGGCAGCACCTCGGCGGCGATGCCCAGCTCTTCCAGCGCCGCGCGGTACAACGCGCAGACAGGAGCGGAGCCGATCAGCGGCACCGTCGCCCGATCCAGTGCAGGAAACAGCTGCAACGCATCGGCGATCTCGGCGCCGATCAGCAGGCCGCGCAGGCAGGCGCTGGCGTCGGCCGCGGCCAGGCGGCCGCGCATCACCTGCGCGCGCACGCCGAAAAGCAGCGTGCCCAGTCCCAGGGTCCGCGACGCGGCGCTGCGTACCCCTGCACGGAAGGCCGCGCCGTCCTGGCCGGGGCCGGAGACCAGCGACGCCAGCGCGCCCGCCGCTGCGAGCCGGTCGTGGAGCTCGCCGGACATGACGGTCATGAACTCCCGCACCCGGCCATCGCCGGTCGCCACCCACTTGGTATGCGTGCCCGGCAATGCGACGACGCGCGCAGCGCCGGCGCGGCTGTCCGCGAGCAGACCGAGGATCTCCGTTTCCTCGCCCCGCATCACGTCGGGCGCGCCGTCGAAGGCGCGCGTGCAGGCGACCCCGGGCACGAGCAGCAGGTCCAGCGCGCCGATGCGGGTGGCCGTCAGCCGCTGGCAGATCTGTTCGAGGCCGGCCGGACAATCCACGTAGCCGGCGTCGGCCCAGCCGATGCTCGAGCCGATCATGCCGGCCGCGTAGACCCGCCGCGCCGCGGGCCAGCGCGAACGGACCCGCGCCGCCATCTCGATCATGCCGTCGCGGCCGAGCGCGGCCACTCCGGCGGCGGCCTCGAGAACGTCGAGGACCCGGCCATCGCCTCCGATCCGGTAGGCACGGAAGTTGCTGCTTCCCCAGTTGATGCCGACGATCGCGTCGGCGTGCACCACGCTCATTCCAGAAGCTCCGCTGTCCCGGGTGGGGTTGCCTCGAACACCGGCGCGTACCGCGTCAGTCGCCCACGACCGGCCGGCCGCCGCGCCATGTCAGCGGCTGCACGTACATCGCCCGATAGCGCGGATGGCTCGCGGTGGCCGGGCGCCAGCCGTGATAGGCGATCCAGGTGCGGCCGGCATGCCGGAACACGCTCTGGTGGCCCGGGCCGACCAGCGCCGGGTCACCGCGACGGCTGTGCAGGATCGGGTTTTCCGCTGCGTCGCGGCACGGGCCGAGGATGCTCTCGCACCGCGCGTAGCCGGTTGCGTAGGCCGCGCCGCCGTAGTCGTTTCCGGCATAGAACAACCACAGGCGTCCGTGCTCGCGCACCATTTGCGGCGCCTCGATCACCTTGCCCTCCCAGGGGCGGTCGTTGCGCAGCCCGGCGACGGCATGCGGCGGACCGAGCAGGGCGAGTCCGTCCGTGCGCAGGCGCTGGGCGATGAACGTGGTCTGCGTGCCGCAGCAGTTGCCGTCGGTCTTGTACAGCAGCCACAGCCGTTCGCGTCCGGAAGCGTCCACCTCGCGGACGGGGCTGGCGTCGATGACGCCGTGCGCGCCGCCGCAGGTCAGCGGCTCCGGCTGCGGTAGATACGGGCCCTCGGGCCGCTCGGCCACCGCAGCGCCGATGCAGAGGGTGAGACCATCGGGGCGGGAACGCGTGGCATGGCGTGCGCTGAAGAACAGCACGTAACGATCGCCGATGCGCGCCGCTTCCGGCGCCCAGATGTCGGGTCGCTGCGTCCGCGCCCACCGCGGCGCGGTGGGCATGACCTCGGCCGGGGCCGTCCAATCCTTGCCGTCGCGCGATCGGGACATCGGCACGTGCGTGCGGCGCCCGTCCGCCTCGGTGCGGTTGGTGGCGAACGCGACCAGGGATCCATCTTCGATCGGCAGCACGAAGGGGTCGGCGAACTCCTCGTCCAGCGCCGGCGCCGTGTCGATCGGCACGCCGCCGCCCTTGCCGGCCTGCACGGTGCACGCGGCTGCCGCCAGGCCGGCGACGGCGATCGCCAGCGCTGCCCGGAACCGGATCGACGGGGACGTTGTAAAAATCATATTGTCGGATAATATGCGTCCGCGCCCGGCTGTAAAGCCCGGCGCATCTCCAGTCAGCAGTAGCGCAATACCTTGGGAGGGGACATGCGCGTAGCGACAGGTATACGTATGCCTATGGAGGCGTACGCATGAGGTACGCGAAGCCCGTTCGCCGCGCGCCGGATGGGCTTGCTCGGTCCCGGCGTCGATCGCTGCAATGCAGCATCGGGCGCCGCTCCGCGAGCCGCTGCATGCGCCGTCCCTCCATCCCGTCGGCAGCCTTTTCCCCGATCGCCGCCTTCGTCCGGCCGCCGTGCCGTGTCCGCGTTCGATCGCCCTGATCTCGCCAATGCGCGGCGCGCACGCGGCAGCCGCCTGAAGCCCCCTTCACCACCACCGGAGTACGCCATGTCCCGAAAATCCGCCTTCGCCGTCCTGCTTTGCCTCGCGCTCGGCGCGCCCGCCGCGCTCCATGCCCAGGCGCCG
>DNXT01000364.1:0-3034 GCA_003505795.1 Lysobacteraceae bacterium
TCCGATCTAGCGCCAGCGCCCCCGGCAGGCCGTCCGTGCGCATCGGCAGCGCCAGCACCGGCTCGACCTGCGCGGCCAGCTCGTAGTCCAGCAGCAGCGCCCAGCCGCCGCGGAACGGCGGTGCCGACGCGGCCGGCACGACGCGGTCCCGC
This sequence comes from Lysobacteraceae bacterium, assembly GCA_003505795.1. Lineage (GTDB taxonomy): Bacteria > Pseudomonadota > Gammaproteobacteria > Xanthomonadales > Xanthomonadaceae > UBA8801. The sequence continues at coordinate 153 of DNXT01000364.1, forward strand.
CCGGCCTGCCAGGCGGCATCCAGCGCCTGCAGGAAATCGCCGGCGACCACATCGCCGTGCTGGTCGCGGGTCAGGCCATCGGCATCCAGCCGCAGCAGCCCGCCATCGGCCAGCAGCAGCATGTCCCAGCGGCCGTGCTCGGTGCCGGAGGCGGCCGACTCGAACAGCGCCGGATAGCGTTGCGGCGCCAGCCGGTGCAGCGCCAGCAGGTCGATATCCGTGCGCAGGGGTCGGGTGAGGGTCATCGGCCTGGAATGGGCATGAGGGATGCGCGACGGCGCGGCTGTTCCTTGTTCCTTCGGGAGACAAATCGGCAGGATTGCCGATCCGCACGGTGCAAGCCGCCCGGAGGGTGAGGCACATGGATGTGCCGAATGCAGGTGGCGCGGAGCGCCGGACGAGGGTACGGGCGAGGCCTCATGCCGTTCAACGGCACGAGGCCTCGGCCGTACCTCGCCCCAATCCCCGCTCCGCGCCCCGGCCCTTGCGCTGGCGCAAGGGCGTTCGAGGGGGCAGCGAACCGGTGGCTCGCAAACTGCCCGCTCGCCCCGAAGGGAGAGGGGCTTTGCGACCTCGTCAGATGCGCCTGAACACCAGCGTGCCGTTGGTGCCGCCGAATCCGAAGCCGTTGGACATCGCCACGTCGATCTTCTTCTCGCGCGCCACGTTCGGCACGTAGTCCAGGTCGCAGCCCTCGCCCGGCTCCTCCAGGTTGATGGTCGGCGGGATGATCCCGGTGTGGATCGCCATCACCGAGAAGATCGCCTCCACGCCGCCGGCGGCGCCGAGCAGGTGGCCGGTCATCGACTTGGTCGAGCTGACCATGGTCTTGTAGGCGTGCTCGCCCAGCGCGCGCTTCATCGCCATCGTCTCGGCCAGGTCGCCGAGCGGGGTCGAGGTGCCGTGCGCGTTGAGGTAGTCGATCTGCTCCGGATCGAGCCTGGCGTCCTTGATCGCGGCCAGCATGCTGCGCGCGGCGCCCTCGCCGTCCTCGCTCGGCGCGGTCATGTGGAACGCGTCGGAGCTGGCGCCGAAGCCGACCAGCTCGGCATAGATGCGCGCGCCGCGGGCCTTGGCGTGTTCGTACTCCTCCAGCACCAGCACGCCGGCGCCGTCGCCGAGCACGAAGCCGTCGCGCTGCCGGTCCCACGGGCGCGAGGCGCCGGCCGGGTCGTCGTTGCGGGTCGACATCGCCTTCATCGAGCAGAAGCCGCCGACCGAGGTCGGCGAGGAGCCGCGCTCGGCGCCGCCGGCCAGCATCACGTCGGCATCGCCGTGCTGGATCATGCGCAGCGCGGTACCGATCGAATGGTTGGAGGTGGCGCAGGCCGAGACCGCCGAGAACGTCGGCCCCTTCAGGCCCTTGATCAGGCTGACCTGGCCCGGCAGCATGTTGATGATGGTGCTGGGAACGTAGAACGGCGAGATCTTGCGCGCGCCGCCCTCGTGGAACTTGATGGTCTGCTCCTCGATGCCGAGCAGGCCGCCGATGCCGGAGCCGAGGATCGCGCCGATGCGCTCGGCGTTGCCCTCGTCGATCTCCAGGCCGGAATCGTCCAGCGCCATGAACGAGGCGCCGACGCCGTAATGGATGAAGGAATCCATCTTCTTCGCGTCCTTGGCGGACACGAACACGGTCGGGTCGAAATCCTTGATCTCGCCCGCGATCCTGGTGGTGAACTGCGATGCATCGATCTGCGTGATCGGGCCGATGCCCGAACGCCCGTGGATGATGCCATCCCAACTGGTGGCCAGGTCATTGCCCAGTGGCGACACCATGCCCATGCCGGTTACGACAACACGACGACTCATTGCAGATCTCCTCACCACGGTACTTTGCGGATTGATGCCTTCGAAAACACGGGGGGCCGCACCGGCAGCCACATGCATCCGAAAGCACAGGGCCGCATCAGCGGCTACATATGTCTAAAAACACAGGGCCGCATCAGCGGCCCCATGGGATTGTCGCAAGCTGCAGCCAGGCTCGCGCCCGCGACAGGAACAACGCATCAGCTCTTGACGTGAGCCTTGACGTAATCGATCGCCTGCTGGACCGAGGTGATCTTCTCGGCTTCCTCGTCCGGGATCTCGCACTCGAACTCTTCTTCCAGCGCCATCACCAGCTCGACGGTGTCCAGCGAGTCGGCACCCAGGTCATCGACGAACGATGCGCTGGTGGTGACTTCCTCTTCCTTGACGCCGAGTTGCTCGACGACGATTTTCTTGACGCGTTCTTCGATGGTGCTCATTGGGATATCGCTCCAGATGGAGTAGTGGTGGTTCAAAAACGCCATCGGGCTGCGATGGCCGCGTTGGATAGTGTAGTGGAAAGCGTACCGGGCTTGCATCGCGATACAAACCCCGTCCGATCAGCCACTTAGACGCATTCCCTGCGCCTCATGCTCAAGGCATGTACATGCCGCCGTTGACGTGCAGGGTCTCGCCGGTGATGTAGCGCGCCGACGGTCCGGCCAGGAACGCCACCGCCGCGGCGATGTCGGACGGCTCGCCGAGGTGACCGAGCGCGATCTGCTGCTGCAGCGCCGCGCGCGACTCCTCCGGCAGCGCCTTGGTCATGTCGGTATCGATGAAGCCCGGCGCCACCACGTTGACGGTGACGCCGCGCGAGCCGATCTCCTTGGCCAGCGACTTGGAGAACGCGATGATGCCGGCCTTGGCCGCCGCATAGTTGGTCTGGCCCGGGTTGCCGGTGACGCCGACCACCGAGGCGATGCTGATGATGCGACCCTTGCGCGCCTTCATCATGCCGCGCATCACCGCCTTGGAGGTGCGGTAGACGCTGGTCAGGTTGGTGTCGAGGATCGACTGCCAGTCCTCCTCCTTCATCCGCATCAGCAGGTTGTCGCGGGTGATGCCGGCGT
>DNXT01000364.1:3180-3374 GCA_003505795.1 Lysobacteraceae bacterium
GCCGGCGTTGTTGACCAGGATCGAGACCGGGCCGAATTCCCTGCCGATGGCCTCGATCAGCGCATCCACGGAGGCGGCGTCGGTGACGTCGAGTTCGCGGCCGTGGCCGCCGGCGGCGGCCAGCCGCGTGCCGATCGCCCTGGCGCCGGCGTCGGAGGTCGCGGTGCCGATCACGGTGGCGCCCTGGGCGGCCA
>DNXT01000009.1 GCA_003505795.1 Lysobacteraceae bacterium
CGACTTCGGTCGCGACGGGGCTTGCCCGAGGCCTCTACCGATGGCACACCTCTTGTGGGAGGGACTTCAGTCCCGATGGGGCTTCACCAGTAAAGCCCCGTCGCGACCGAAGTCGCTCCTACAAGTTGCGGCAGGTTGCGGCGGGCCTTCAGGCCGACATCGCGCGGGCCTGCTCCAGCTCGACCTGCAGGGTGCTGGCCAGCTCCTCGCGCGCCACCTCGAACTGCTGCTCGCGGACCAGGTCCTTGACCGCCACCACGCCGCGCGCGCGCTCGTCCTCGCCGGACAGCACCACGAAGCGGATCCCGGCGCGGGCGGCGTACTGGAACTGCTTGCCGACCTTCTTCGGCTCCATCTGCACCTCGGTGTTGATGCCGCCGCTGCGCAGCGCGCGCGCGATCGCCAGCGAGTCGTCCAGGCGCGCCTCGTCCATCAGCGCCACCATCGCCTGCACGCTGCTGGATTCGACGCCGGCGATCAGCCCGGCCTCGCGCAGCTGCCAGAACAGCCGGGTCAGCCCGATCGAGATGCCCACGCCCGGCAGCCGGGACTTGGTGTAGTGGCTGGCCAGGTCCTCGTAGCGGCCGCCCGAGCAGATCGAGCCGATCTGCGGGTGATCGGTCAGGATCGTCTCGTAGACGGTGCCGGTGTAGTAGTCCAGGCCGCGCGCGATCGAGAAATTCAGGCAGTACGCGGTTTCCGACACGCCCAGGGCCCGGACCAGCTCCAGCACCTCGCGCAGCTCGGCCACGCCCTGGCGCAGGGTCTCGCCGGCGCCAGGATCGGCGAGCAGCGCGTCCAGCTGCGCCAGCGCGTCGGCATGGCCGGTCGAGCGCACCGCCACGAACGCCAGGATCCGCTCGACCTGCGCGGCCGGGATCGCGAAGCCCTCGCCGGCCAGCGTCTCGCGCACGTAGTCGGGGCCGCGCTTGTCGAGCTTGTCGACCTCGCGCAGCACCGCCAGCTGGCGCTCGCCGTCGGCCACGCCGAGCGACTCGAAGAACCCGCGCAGCAGCTTGCGGTTGTTGAGCTGCACCGCGAAATCGCCGATCCCCAACTCGGAGAACACGGCGTGGATCACCGCCAGCACCTCGGCGTCGTAGCGGATGCTCAGCGCGTCCTTGCCGATCACGTCGATGTCGCACTGGTAGAACTCGCGGAAGCGGCCGCGCTGGGCGCGCTCGCCGCGGTAGACGCGCTGCATCTGGTAGCGCCGGAACGGGAACGCCAGCTCGTGCTCATGCTCGGCGACGTAGCGCGCCAGCGGCACGGTCAGGTCGAAGCGCAGCGCCAGCTCGGGCAGCCCACCCTCGCCGCCCTCGCCCGCGGCGGCGGCATTGGCCAGCGCGCCGGTGGACTGCACGAAATAGACCTGGCGCTCGGTCTCGCCGCCGGACTTGGTCAGCAGCACGTCGGACAGCTCGAACACCGGCGTCTCCACCGGCAGAAACCCGAACCGCTCGTAGTTGCGGCGGATGACGTCCAGCATGCGCTGGAACGCGATCTGCTCGCGCGGCAGCAATTCCATGATGCCGGGCGGCGTACGGGGCTTGATCACTGGCACAACTCCTGCGGATTCGGTCGGACGTGGGGGCCCGATTCTACCGGGAGCCGGCCGCCAGGACGGCATGGCGTATCATCCCCCCCGTCCCCGCAAGAAGTTCGGCCATGTACCGGCAGCTCGCAGATCCCCTTGCCCCGTGCGCGGAAACCGCGGCGGCAGGCGTTTCCCCCAACCAGGAATGCGCGCATTGCGGCGTCCGCGGCCGGGCGATCTGTTCGGCGCTGTCTGCCGAGGAGATGGGCGCGCTGGACGAGGTGACGCAGTCGCAGTCCTATGCCGCCGGCACTACCCTGGTCCGCACCGGCGAGCTCCGCGGCAACGTCTACACGGTCACCTCCGGCGCGCTGCGCCTGGTCCGCACGCTGGCCGACGGCCGCCGCCAGATCACCGGCTTCGCGCTGCCCGGCGACTACATCGGCCTGACCGAGACCGTGCGCCATCGCCACGACATCGAGGCGATCGTCGACAGCCGGATCTGCCGCACCTCGATGGCCAACATGCAGCGGCTGCGGGTGCGCTACCCGCAGCTGGAGCGCAAGCTGCTGCAGCGCGCCGGCATGGAGCTGGCCGCCGCCCAGGACACCGGCCTGGCGCTGGCGCGGCTGCAGCCCAGCGAGCGGCTGGCGAACTTCCTGCTGCGCCTGGCCGCGCGCGCGCCGCATCCGGAGAACGACGTGGTGGCGCTGCCGATGGGGCGCGGCGACATCGCCGACCACCTCGGCCTGACCATGGAAACGGTGAGCCGCACCTTCACCAAGCTAAAGCAGCAGCAGCTGATCGCGCTGCCGCAGCTGCACATGGTGCAGATCCTGGACCACGCCGGGCTGCGCCGCCTCGCCGGCGACGACAGCTGAGCCCGGCGGATCCGGCGCCTCAGCGGCCGGCGACGGCCGCCAGCTCGCTGCCGCTTCCGCCGCAGTCGGCGCCGAGCAGCCGCGACTGCTTGAGCCACTCGCGGTCGGGATAGTAGGCGAACAGGAATGCGCCGCCGCGCAACGTGTCGATCAGCTGGTGGGCAATGGCCGGGCGCACCGCCGGGCAGCCGAGGCTGCGTCCCAGCCGTCCCTGCGCGCGGATGATCGCCTCGTTCACGTACGGCGCGCCGTGCATGACGATCGCCCGGTCGCGGGCGCGGTCGTTGAAGCCCGGCTCCAGCCCCTGCAGGCGCAGCGAGTAGCCGTTGTGGCCGGTGTAGGTCTCCTGCGCGGTGAACGCGCCGATGCTCGACATGTAGCTGCCGTCGTCGTTGGAGAAACGGGTCGCCAGGTTGCTGCCGGTGTTGCGCCCGTGCGCGACCCATTCCTGGAACAGCAGGCGTTGCCGGGCCGGGTCGAACACCCACAGGCGCCGCTCGGTCGACGGCCGCGAATAGTCGATCACGCCGAGCAGCGCGCCGGCCGGCACCTGCTGGCGCCTACGCGCGCACTGCAACGCCTCGGTGGCCAGCGCCAGCACCTGCCGGTCCAGGGTCGGGGCCTGCTGCGCCAGCGCGGCGACCAGTCCGTTCGCCGCGGCGGGCAAGGGCTGGGTGGACGAAGGCGCGGCGGGAGTGGCGATGCCGGCCGGCGCCGTCCCCAGTTTGGCAGGGACGGCCGAGGCGGTGCACGACAACGCGGCGACCGCGGTCAACTTGAACAGATGGCGCATCGGCAGTGGATCCGGAGGGGAAAAATGCGGAAGTCCGGTTTCCGGCCGCCGCATGTTCTCACATGGCGCTCACCTGCCCGGTCATCCAGCTGAACCGGACGTTGCGTTCGGCTGGCGCTCAGGCGGCCAGCAGCCGCGCCTTCAGCGCCGCATAGTCCGGCGCCAGCGGTTCGGCGTGGGCCGGTCGCGCCAGCAGCGCCGCCAGCAGATCG